>DQOF01000063.1 GCA_015658775.1 Acidimicrobiia bacterium
CAGGTGCTTAGACATGACAGCGGAAGAGTAGGTGATGGGCTACAGGTGTCCGCATCCCCGGTTCGGGGGCTCCGGACAGGGGCCCCCGATCAGGTGAGGCGCATCCTGCCGGTGCCGGTGACCACCTCGCCGATGACAGCCGCGGTGTGGCCGGTGGCGCAGAGCAGGGCGACAGCCTCGTCGGCCGCTGCCGGTGCGGCGCCGAACACGAGCCCTCCGGAGGTCTGGGCGTCGGCAAGGAGGAGCACGTCCAGTTCGTCCAGCCCGCCCCTGTCCAGCCGATCGTCGGCCCACTCCAGGTTGCGACGGCTGCCGCCGGTCACGTGACCAGCCTCGGCCAGGTCGCGGGTCCCGGCCAGCAGCGGAACCTCCGCGTGTTCGATGACGAGGTCGACGCCCGACTCCTCGGCCGCCCTGCCCATGTGCCCCAGCAGGCCGAATCCGGTTATGTCGGTGGCACCGGCGGAATCCGAGTCGAGTGCCACGGCGGCGGCATCGGCGTTGAGGCGCGTCATCGACGCCATGGCAGCGTCGACGACATCCTGCGGGGCGTCGCCGGCCTTGATCGCGGTGGTAATCACCCCGATGCCGAGGGGCTTGGTGAGGACCAGCGCATCGCCGGGCCGGAAGCCGGTGTTGGTGAGCATGCGATCGGGATGGACCTCGCCGACGACAGCGAGCCCGAACTTGGGCTCCGGATCGTCGACGGTGTGGCCGCCGGCGATGACGAAGCCGCCGTCGACAGCCACGTCCTGGGCGCCCAGCAGGACCTCTACGAGCAGGTCGCTGGAGAGCTCGTCCGCGTTCCAGCACACGAGGTTCAGCGCCAGGAGCGGTGTACCGCCCATGGCGTACACGTCGGAGACGGCGTTGGCGGCAGCCACCCGGCCCCAGGATCGCGCATCGTCGACCACCGGCGTTATGTAGTCGGCGGTCAGGACCAGGGCCCGCTCGTCGGTCAGGCGCCAGACGGCGGCGTCGTCGCCCGTGTGCATGCCGACCAGGAGGTCAGGACTGTCCATGGGTGCCAGTCGGCGCACGACGTGCGCCAGCTCGCCGGGGGCGAGCTTGCAGCCTCAACCGGCGCCGTGGCTGAACTGTGTCAGTCGCCTCATTTTCGCACACCCCCTTCCGGTCCGATTCCGCATCTGTGCGTCCTGTCGCAGAGTACGCGGTTCGGCAGGTCAGAGCGCGGCGACCGCCGCGAGGAGGCGATCGACGTCGTCGTCGCCCATGTAGACGCACACCCCCGCCCGCACTGCTCCCTCCTCGGCATCGAGGCCCAACGGCACCATCGCCTCGACGGCGTAGTTATGGCCGTCCCACACGGCCACCTCGGCCACAGCCAGCTCCCGGGCCACCTCGAGCGGTGAGCGCCCCTCGACGAGGAACATCAGCGTCGGCGCCCGGTTGGCAGCGTCACGGGGCCCAACCACCCGGACTCCCGGCAGGTCCAACAGACCGGTCAGCAGGCGGTCGAACGTGGCGGCCTCGTGGGCGATGATGCGCTCCATCCCCGTCTCGAGCAGGAATCCGGCCGCGGCGTCGATTCCGGCCAGCGCCTCCCACGACGGTGTCCCGTACTGGAGTCGGCCCGGTCCGGTGGCCGGCGACGGGCGCACCCTGTAGGCGTGCAGCGAGTCCAGCAGCGTCGGCTCCACCCACATGATCCCGGCGTGGGGTCCATACCACTTGTAGGACGACGTCGTGAAGACGTCGCAGCCGATCGCCCCGATGTCGACCCGACGGTGCGGTGTGAGGTGCACGCCGTCGACCACGACCCGGGCACCGACAGCGTGGGCGGCCCCGGCGATCGCAGTCGTGTCGGGGATGGTGCCCACGGCGTTGGACGAACCGGTCACGGCCACCCACCGGGTCCGCGGACCGATGAGGTCCACCACGGCATCCACGGGAAGTCGGCCCGACTCCGGGTCCATGCCGGCCATCCTCACGGTCGCCCCGCTGTCCCCGGCGGCGAGCACCCAGGGGGTGACGTTCGAGTCGTGGTCGAGCGCGGTGCACACGATCTCGTCCCCCGGTCCCAGGTCGCTGCCGATCGCCCTGGTCAACGCCATCATGTTGGCCGTCGTGCTCGGGCCGAAGACCATGCCCCCCGGATCGGCGCCCAGAAGCTCACCCATGGTGGCGCTTACACGTGCTGTGAGGGCGTCGCACGCCTCGGCGGCGGGGAAGGCGCCGTGGCTGTTGGCGTTGTTCCCACTGCGCTGCCATTCGGCCACGGCATCGATGGAAACGTCCACTGGCTGGGTGCCTGCGGGGCCGTCGAACCTCGACCACCCGTCGGCCAGGCCGGGAAATCGGCGTCGGATGTCGCTGAGATCGGTCACGGCGGGGCACGCTAGTGGGTGGGATCCGGGTTGAATCGACCCGGCGCACGCCGAAGCCGACACGACGAGGAGGTGGCAGTGGAGTCCTGGGAGCTCGACGCCCGCGAGCAGATCCGCAGTCTCGTCGGCGCGTACAACGCCCTCGGAGACCGTGGACGCATCGACGAGGTGATGGCCCTCTTCGCCGCCGACGCCGTCATGGACATAGACGACGGCCGCCTGTACGAGGGCGTAGACGAGATCCGGCTCATCTTCACCGGCACCCGTGACTCCATCAGGAGCGAGCCCGGACCCGGCTACGTCCAGCACCACACCTCCAGCCTCGCCATCACGCTCGACGGACCGCAGGCCGCCACCGGCCACTCCTACTTCACCGTGATGATGAACCACGGCGTCGACCACTGGGGCCGCTACCAGGACAAATACGCCTGCGCCGGGGGTATCTGGCTGTTCGCCAGCCGCCGCGTCCGGGTTGACGGATGCACCTCAGGCGGCTGGGCCGAGCGGCGGATGAAGCGGGGAGGTGGCGGGCCGTGACGGGAGACGCTGTGACGGACCCGGTCGACCGGCTGCTCGCCGAGGCCGACATCCGCCAACTGGTCGCCCGCTACGCGGTTGCGGCCGACCGGCGCGACATGGACACCCTCGCCTCGCTGTTCGTCACCGATGTGCGGGTCGGCCGCGACGCGACCGGCCGCACGGCCCTGAGGCAGGACTTCGAGCGGCAGTTCCGGTCCATCGGGGTGTCGATCCTGAACGTCGGCACCCACCAGATCGACCTGTTGGGGCCCGATGACGCCACCGGCCACGTCTACTGCAGGGCCGAAATAGAGGACGGCGACAGGTGGATCCACCAGGCCATCCGCTACGACGACACCTACCGGCGGGAGGACGGCACATGGCTGTTCGTGCGCCGCCTCCACAAGTTGTTCTACGGGGCCGAGGCCGCCGTGAACCCGCTCCACCTCGAGCCGGCGGAGTGGCCGCGACACCACGACGGCCGGGGAACCCTGCCGTTCGAGGATCCGACCTGGCGGGCCTTCTTCCCGACGGCGGACGAACGTGGCGGGCCGGCGTGACCGACACCGACGCCGACCAGGACGCCGCGACAGCGCTCCGGATCGCCGACACGATCCATGCCGACTTCGTCGACTACATAGCCGCGTTCCGACTCATCTCGCGAAGGGCCCACACCCACTTCGCCAGGCGCGAGTGGTCACTGCAGGAGGCCGACGCCGTCAAGCGCCTGAACCTGCACAGCGAGCGGGTCCTGAAGACCGTCGGACAGGTGAAGGAACTGCTGGACGGCACTCCCGACCGACGCGGCCAGTGGCGTTCGGCCCGCAACCGCTACAAGCGTCGCATAGCCGACCGTGCCGACATGGTGCTGGCCGAGACATTCTTCAACTCGGTCACCCGTCGTGTCTTCACGACCATAGGGGTCGACAACGACGTGGAGTTGCGCTGGTTCGGCGCAACGAGCGTGCCCCGCGGCGAGGCCAGGGCCGAGTTGTTCACTCCATGGTCGCGTACGGGCGACTCGGCTGCGCTGATCGCCTCGATCCTGGGGTCGTACGAGTTCGGTGCGCCGTGGATCGACATGGAGGGTGATGCCCGCCGTGTGGCCGCCCGACTGGACTCGTTCCTCCTCGACGCCTGGGACGGCCTCGACCTGGACGGCATGGACATGCTCAAGCCGATCTTCTTCCGCAACAAGGGCGCCTACCTAGTGGGCCGGCTGCGCCAACTCAACCGGATCACGCCCATCGTCCTGCCGATCATCCACGGCGACGACGGCATGTCGGTCGACAGCCTGCTTCTCACCGAGTCACAGGTCAGCCGGCTCTTCAGCTTCACCAGGTCCTACTTCTTCGTCGAATGGCCCAACCCGGCCGAGCTAGTCGGGTTCATCAAGTCCCTGCTGCCCATGAAGTCCCTGGCCGAACTGCACACGACCATCGGATTCCCCCAGCACGGGAAGACCAGCCTCTACCGGTCGCTGTACCGCCACATGCAGAACTCCAACGACAGGTTCGTACAGGCACGCGGGACACCGGGCATGGTGATGTCGGTCTTCACCCTCGTTTCCTTCAACGTGGTGTTCAAGGTCATCAAGGACCACTTCGACCCGCCCAAGACCGCCACCCGCGAGTCGGTCATGCGGCGCTACAAGCTCGTCTACAACCACGATCGGGTCGGGCGAATGGTCGACGCCCACGAGTTCGAGAACCTCTCGTTCGACAGGGACCGCTTCGATCCGGACCTGCTCGAGCGACTGCTGGACGAGGCCGGCTACTCGGTGCGCGTCGTGGGCGACCAGGTCGTGATCAGGCACGTCTACACCGAGCGGCAGGTCTATCCGCTGAACCTCTACCTGCGGGAGATGTCACCCGACAAGGCCGAGGCGGCGGCCCTCGACTGGGGGGCGGCCATCAAGGACCTGGCCGTGGCGAACGTGTTCCCCGGCGACCTGTTCACCAAGAACTTCGGCGTGACCCGGCACGGCAGCGTCGTGTTCTACGACTACGACGAGCTGACCCTCCTCGAGGAGTGCCGCTTCCGTACCATTCCGGAGTCCGACGACTACGAACTCGAGATGTCCTCACAGGTCTGGTTCGCCGTTGAGCCGGGCGACGTGTTCCCCGAGCAGTTCCCCACGTTTATGAGGTTCCCCCGTGACGTACCGGCGTCCATCTGGGAGAGATTCTGCGAGGTCCACGGCGACCTGTTCACGCCCGAGTTCTGGACAGGAGTCCAGGAACGACTCGCCGACGGCGACATTCCCGACTTCTACCCGTACCCGGAGCGACTTCGATTCCGTCGTCGTTCGCAGGAACCCGGGGAGTAGTGTCGCCGCCGTGCCCCGACCGGTAGCCATCGCCCCATCCGTCCTGCCTGCCGACTTCTCCCACCTGGGCGACGAGTGCGTGGCCCTCGAAGCGGCTGGCGTGGACCGCATTCAGTGGGACGTCATGGACGGCGTGTTCGTCCCGAACCTGACCTTCGGACCAGACGTGATCGCCTCGATCCGACCACTCGTGGAGGTCGAGTTCGAAGCCCACCTGATGGTCGTGGAACCCGACAGGCTGCTTGACAGGTACGTGGAGGCAGGGTGTGGAATCGTGATCGTCCACGCCGAGGCGTGCACCCACCTGCACCGCACCCTCGCCCACATCGCCGACGTGGGCGCGATCGCAGGAGTGGCACTCAACCCGCACACGCCCGCCGACGTGATCAGCCACGTGCGCGACCTGCTGGGCATCGTCCTCGTCATGACGGTCAGCCCCGGCTTCGGAGGCCAGGCCTACATCCATGCCATGGAGCCCAAGATCGCGGAGGTGGCAGCCCTGCTCGACGGCTACGACTGCGACATCGAGGTCGACGGCGGCATCGGGCCGGACACCGTCGCCGGTGCTGCGGCGGCCGGCGCCAACGTGCTCGTGTCGGGCAGCGCCCTCTTCCGCGACCCTGACGGGCTCGAGCACGCGGTCGCCGACCTGCGTCGACGGGCCGAGGCGGCCCGTGCCTGAGCACGGCACCGAATCCCTCCCCGCCGCCGGGCCATCTCGGCGCGCCGCTACCCTGCCACACCATGAACCGATCTGAGCACCTCATGGACCTGGCCGAGGGCAACGACCTCCCCAAGTTCGACGTCTTCAACCGGCTCCTGAAGGACCGGATCGTCTTCTTGGGCACCGACGTGAACGACGAGGTCGCCAACTTCCTGATCGCCCAGATGCTCTTTCTCGAGGCACAGGACCCCGAGAAGCCGATCTGGCTCTACATCAACTCGCCGGGTGGCTCGGTCACCTCAGGCATGGCCATCTACGACACCATGCAGTTCGTCGGCCCCGAGGTCGGCACGATCTGCATGGGCCTCGGTGCGTCTATGGGCCAGTTCCTGCTCTGTGCGGGAGCGCCGGGCCGGCGCTTCGCCCTGCCCCACGCCCGGATCATGATGCACCAGCCCCTCGGCGGCGTGCGGGGCGACGCCTCCGACATAGCCATCCAGGCCGAGCAGATGTCCTATACGAAGAAGCTGCTCCAGGAGCGGATCTCCCTGCACACCGGCCAGTCGATCGAGACCGTCGAGGCCGACAGCGACCGCGACCGCTGGTTCACCGCCGAGGAGGCCTGTGATTACGGCATCATCGACAAGGTGATCGCCCGTCGGGGGGAGATGCGCTGAGCGCACCGGCCACCGGTCCGGGGGCCACGTAGTCTTGGCTCCTGCGGACGTGGCGGAACTGGCAGACGCACCGGCTTTAGGAGCCGGCGCCGAAAGGCGTGGGGGTTCGAATCCCCCCGTCCGCACGTGACCGAGGTAGAAGCGACCCTGCAGGCGCTCATCGCCGCCGCCCCAGTCGGCATGGCGCGCCTGGGCGCCGACGGCCGCACCCGGCACGTGAACGACCGTTGGCTGTCTCTGACGGGCAGCAGGGTCGACGCCGTCGACGGTGTCCGGTGGACCGACACAGTCGACCCGGACGGTCACGACGAGTTCCTGGCCGACCTGCACCGCTCACTGGCCGAGGGCACGGCCCTGCGTGGCCGACTCCGCATGATCACCCCGTCCGGAGACGGCCGCTGGCTGGACCTCTCCACCACGCCGGTACGGGGCGCCGACGGCGAACCCGATGGCGCCCTGCTGAGCATCACGGACATAACCGACGAGGTCGACGAGACACGCCGTGCCCACGAGTTGACCCGGGTGCTCGAGGCCAGCCCCGACCTGGTGGCCATCCTGGATCCACTCGGTCGCAGCCTGGTGTGGGCCAACGACGCCATGCGACGCCACCTCGGCGACGCCGACATACCCGGTGCCCTGCTGCTCACCCACCTGGACGGCTGGTCACAGGCCCGGTTCGCCGCCACGGCCCTTCCGGGGGTCCGCTCCTCGGGAACGTGGAGCGGGGAGTTGCGCCTGGCCCTCGACCGCGGCGCCACACTGCCCATGTCGGCCCTCCTCGTCGCCCACCGCGACGACGACGGCGTCATCGACGCCATCTCGATGGTAGGCCGGGACCTGACCGACCTGCATGCTGCGCAGCAGAGGGTCGAGGCCTCCGAGATCCGCCTGGCGGCCCTGGTCGAGCACGCCTCCGACCTGGTCTGCGTGGTGAGGGAGGGCGGCGACATCGCCTACGCCAGCCCGGCGGTCGCCCGGGTGCTGGGCCGTGAGGCCATCGAACTGGAGGGGGTTCCGATCCTGGACCTCGTGCATCCCGACGACCACGAGACCCTCAGCGCCCAGGCGGCATCGATCCTGGAGACGCCGGGCATGTCTCCTGCGTTCGAGGCCCGGGTGGCCCACGCCGGGGGCGGCTGGCGGCACATGGAGATCGTGGCCACCAACCTGTTGGGCAACCCGGCGGTCGCCGGCGTCGTGATCAACGCCCGGGACGTCACCGAGCGGGTCGAGGTGGCGGCGCAACTCGAGGAACGGGCGTACCACGACGAGTTGACGGGCCTGCCCAACCGGGCGCTGCTTCTCGACCGCCTCCAGGACGCCCTTCACCGTGCGGCTCGCCAGAGCCGGATGGTCGGTGTGCTGTTCCTGGACCTCGACCGGTTCAAGGTGGTGAACGATTCGCTGGGCCACGGTGCCGGCGACGACCTGCTCCGGGAGGCTGGGCGCCGCCTCGCCCAGATCGTCCGGCCCGGCGACACCGTCGCCCGACTGGGAGGCGACGAGTTCGTGGTCCTCATCGGCGACATGGTGCGCACCACCGACGCCCTGGCTGCCGCTGAACGCGTCCGTACGGCGCTCGCACGGCCGATGCTGCTCGGCTCGGAGTCGGCGGTGATCACGACGAGCGTCGGCATCGCCATAGCCCACGGCCAGGAGGCTCCCGCAGACCTGTTGCGCGACGCCGACACGGCCCTCTACCGGGCCAAGGACCAGGGGCGCGACCGCGCCGAGTTGTTCGACGACCACCTCAGGGCACAGGCGATCCGGCGCCACTCGGTCGAGCAGGACCTCAGGTCGGCGCTTGAGGACGGCCGCATCGAGGTGCACTTCCAGCCGATCGTGCGGGTGGCGGACGGGACCGTCACCGGAGCCGAGGCCCTGGCCCGCATCCGAGGCGAGGCCGGCGACCTGCTCATGCCCGACCAGTTCATCGACATAGCCGAGGACAGCGGCCTCATCTCCGAGTTGGGCAGCCAGGTCCTGGCCCTGGCGCTCAACCGGCTGGCGTCCTGGGGCGCCCGCGGCGGGGCCACCCTGAGCATCGCCGTCAACGTCTCGGCTCGGCAGCTCGCCGACCCGGCATTCCCCGTGCTCGTGGGCGACGAACTGGCCGCCAACAGCCTTGACCCGGGGCAGGTTGCCCTGGAGTTCACCGAGTCGGCCCTCATAGCCGCCAACCCGGTGACCGAACGTGTGCTCGGCGACCTGACGTCCCTCGGCGTCCGGATAGGCCTCGACGACTTCGGCACGGGCTTCTCCTCCCTGGCCTACCTGAAGCGGTTCCCGATCGACTTCGTGAAGATCGACCGGTCGTTCGTGGCCGGCCTCGGCACCGACGACGACGACACGGCGATCGTCACCGGAACCGTCGCCCTGGCCCACGGCCTGGGCCTGCAGGTCATCGCCGAGGGCGTGGAGACCCAGGCGCAACTGCAGAGGCTGCAGCAGTTGCGCTGCGACCTCGCACAGGGCTACCACTTCTCCGAGCCGGTCACCGACGCCGAGTTCGACCGGTTCCTGGGCAGGCGCGGCTGGCAACAGGTGCCGGTGTCGCCCAACTAGGCCTTCCCGGCTGGGCCTTCCCGGTCAGGCCCGCACCGTCAGCATCCTGGCCAGGTTGCGTATGGCCCTGCCCCGGTGCGAGAAGGCGTGCTTCTCGTCGCCCATCTCGGCGAAGGTACGGCCGTCGCCCTCGACAGGCACGAACACGGGGTCGTAGCCGAAGCCACCCGTACCCGCCGGCGCAGTGGCTATCCGACCCTCGACTGTGCCGGTGGCCACGAGCTCGCTACCGTCCGGATACCTGACGAGGGCCACGGTTCGGAACCGGGCCGTGCGCCGACCCGGGGGCACGCCGTCGAGTTCCGCGAGGAGCTTCGCCAGGTTGTCGCCGTAGCCGGCACCCTCACCGGCGTAACGGGCCGAGTGGACCCCGGGCGCTCCACCCAGAGCATCAACGTGCAGGCCGGTGTCGTCGGCGACTGAGGCAGAGCCGGTCGCCTCGCAGACGGCGACGGCCTTCAACCTGGCGTTCTCCTCGAGGGTCCCACCGTCCTCGGCCACGTCGCCGAGGCGCGCCGGGCGGGGCTGGATGGTCGCTACGCCGCCCAACAACAGTTCGATCTCGGCGACCTTGTCGGGGTTGGCGCTGGCCATGACCAGGTGGGTGCGGGTCATGGCTGGGCTGTCGGGGAAGGCCGGTCAGCCGGCACGGGCGGGCGGCGGGTCGGCCAGCAGCGCCCGTTGGGATGAGATGATCTCGGCGATGCCGGTGCTGGCAAGGTCGACCAGTTCGTCCAGTTGGGACCGCTCGAACGCCTCGCCCTCGGCGGTGCCCTGCACCTCGACGAAGCCACCAGAGCCGGTCATGACCACGTTGAAGTCGACCTCGGCCGTCGAGTCCTCTACATAGGGGAGGTCCAGCCTCGCCCCACCGTCGACGATGCCGACGGAGATGGCCGCCAACCCGTCGTGTAGCGGGTTCTCGGCGATCTGGCCGGAGTTGACGAGCCGGGTGAGGGCGTCGTGGAGGGCCACGTAGCCGCCGCATATGGAGGCCGTGCGGGTGCCTCCATCGGCCTGAAGCACGTCGCAGTCGACCACGACCTCGCGCTCTCCCAGGGCGTCGAGGTCGATGACGGCACGCAGGGAGCGCCCTATCAACCTCTGGATCTCCTGGTCGCGCCCCGACACCCGACGCCGGATCCGCTCACTGCTGGAGCCGGGCAGCATTGAGTACTCGGCGGTCACCCAGCCCCGGCCCGTGTTGCGCATCCAGCCCGGGACACCCTCCCCGACCGACGCCGTGCAGAGCACACGCGTGCGCCCGAAGGTCACCAGACACGAGCCGTCGGCCATCTCGGTGAAGTCGCGCTCGAAGTGGAACGGGCGCAACTCGTCGTTCTTACGTCCATCTGGTCGCACGGGACCTCCCGGTCGGAAGCCCCGGCCGGCGGGGCAACGGTGTTCTGTGGTCTGCGCCTAGAAGTAGACGATGCCCTCGACATTGGCAGTGGCCTCGTCGAGATCGTCGGTCCAGACGCCGGTGGAAAGATACTTCCATCCGGCGTCGCTGACTATGAACACGATGACGGCCCTGGCGGCGTCGGCGGCGTCGATCCGCTCGGCGACCCGGATGGCGCCTGCCAGGGCCGCCCCCGCCGAGAGGCCGGCGAAGATGCCGCACTCGTCGGCCAGGCGACGGGTGCACTCGATCGACTCACGCGGTCGCACTATGCGCTTGCCGTCCAGCAGGTCGTTGCCGCCCCACTTCTCGAACACCGGTGGGATGAACCCGTCATCGAGGCTGCGCAGGCCCTGGACCAGCTCGCCGGCCGGTGGCTCCACCGCCAGCACCTGCACGTCGGGCTTGTGCTCCTTGAGGTATGTGCCCACCCCCATGAGGGTGCCGCTGGTGCCGAGCCCCGCGATGAAGTGGGTGATGTCGGGGACGTCGCGCAGGATCTCGGGACCCGTGGTCTCGTAGTGGGCCCTCGGGTTGGCCTCGTTGGCGTACTGGTAGAGGAACACCCACTCGGGGTGCTCGTCGGCCAGTCGGCGTGCCATGCGGACGGCGCCGTTGGAGCCCTCCCTGCCCGGTGACGGGATGATCTCGGCGCCGAAGACCTCGAGCATGGACCGTCGCTCGACCGACACGTTCTCGGGAAGCACGATCTTGAGGTGATAGCCGCGCAGGCGGGCGATCATGGCCAGTGCTATCCCCGTGTTGCCCGACGAGGGCTCGATGATCGTGCGGCCGGGGGTCAGGGTGCCGTCGGCCTCGGCGTCGGCGATCATCGCCCTGGCGATGCGGTCCTTGACGGAGCCTGCCGGGTTCTGGCCCTCCAGCTTGGCCAGGAGTCGAACCCCCGGGGTGGGGCTCAGGACGCTGACGTCGACGATCGGCGTGTCGCCTATGAGGTCGATCACCGAGGAGTAGACGGCCATAGCGGTAGTCGGTCTCCGCTTCAACGAACCTGCCCGGCCGTAAATACGACCAGTTCGGTCGGGATTCTAACCGGGGTCGACCGCCACCGGCACATCCGTGATGTCTCCGTCCAGGATCCGGAACGCCCGCAGGTACGGATCGGGGTGTTCGAGCGAGACGATCACGAAGACCAGCGTTCCGAAGGGGTCGGCGTCGGCGGCGTCGGCCACGTCGGTGGGCGACGGGTAGGCCACGGTGTGGGTGTGGCTGTGCATGACCCCCAGCACTGCCCGGCCGGCCTCGTCGGCGGCCGTCTCGGCGTCGAGCATCCCCCTGCCGTCGAGCTTGTAGATCTCGGGGCGCCGCTCAGGCGGTGCGACGTTGGCGATCGGGAAGAACGTGTCGACGACCAGGCCACCGGGCGGTCCCGCGAACAGTCCACACGCCTCGTCGGGTGTCTCGCCCAACGCCAGGGAGATCATCGCCTCGTACACCGCTGCGGTCAGCGTGAGGGTCTCTTCCGGCACGTCGGGGAGGCTAACCCCGGCAGTGCGCTCCGACGCCGCAGGTACGCTCACCCCGTGGGCGACGCACGCGACCGGGTGGTCGCCAGCAACAGGAAGGCGCGACGCAACTACGACCTGCTCGACACCTGGGAGGCCGGCCTCGTGCTGAGGGGCAGCGAGGTCAAGTCCCTGCGGGAGTCGAAGGTGCAGATCACCGAGGCCTTCGCGCGCGAGGAGCGAGGCGAGTTGTGGCTCCTGGGCCTGCACATCGCGCCATACGCCAACACCGGCGACGACTCGACCGGGCACGACCCGGACAGGCCCCGCAAGCTGCTGCTGCACCGCAGGGAGATCATCAGGATCGTCGACCGGATGCAGCGTGAGGGCCTGACGCTGGTGCCCCTGTCGCTCTACTTCAGCAACGGGCGGGCCAAGGTGGAGATCGCACTGGCGCGGGGTCGGGACCTCCACGACAAGCGCCAAGCGCTGGTCCGCCGCGAGGCCGACCGCGAGGCCGACCGGGCGATCGCCCGCAACCGCCGCCGCTGAGCCGCCGACCGGTCAGTCGCCGCAGACGGTGGAGACGGCCTCACCCAGCACCGTCACGACGGTGTCCATCTCGGCTTCGGAGATGGTGAACGGCGGCCCGATGAGCAGGGCGTCGGGAGCGTTGCCGTCGCCGGCCGGGTAGACCCACACGCCGCGCCGCAGGGCCTCGGCCACGACCCGGGCGGCCATCCCCGCCGTCGGTGCGTAGGGCTCGCCCGACTCCTCGTCCTCAACCAGCTCGACGCCGATCATGAGGCCCAGCCCCCGGACCTCGCGGACGTGGGCGTGGCCCTCGAGTGGGCGCAGGCGGGCCAGGAAGTCCTCGCCCTTCGTGGCGCTGGCCGAGACCAGGTCCTCGTCCTCGAGGATGGTCAGTGCGGCGATGCCGGCGGCGCAGGCGGCTGAGTGGGCGGAGAACGTGAAGAACATCATGCCGCCACCGGCTTCGGCTATCGGGGCCACCACCTCATCGGAGGTGTACACGCCGCCGAGGGGCGCGTAGCCGCCGGAGAGTCCCTTGCCGCCGACCAGGATGTCGGGCACGACGTTCCAGTGGTCGACGCCGAACCTGCGGCCTGTGCGGCCAAAACCGGTCATGACCTCGTCGGCGATGAGCAGGATCCCGTGGG
>DQOF01000090.1 GCA_015658775.1 Acidimicrobiia bacterium
CACAACCCGTGAACCCGCACCGGTTGTTCCTGGAAGCCCCCCCGGTGACCCTCCGCTCGCTTAGTGTTTCGCATCCCAACGAGACGTTCGGAGCGGAAGGACGATAGGACCGTGACCACTGGCAAGCGCCAGTTTCCCCACCTCGTCGAGGTCGGGGCCGCAGCCGTCGAGCCGCCGATCCCGCCCACGCACCTGAAGGCTTCCGGCAAGCGGACCTGGAAGCGCCTCTGGGAGGCCGGGCAGGCCAGGCCCGACCCGTTGGACGAACCCGCCGTCATCGTCGTCTGTGAACATGCCGACCAGATAGCAGATCTGCGCCGCATGGCCACCATGGTGAAACGCCCCGAGACGGAGTCGAAATACCAGTACGCCATCCAGGCAGCCGAGAAGTCGCTGATGTCGTCGCTGTCGCAACTCGGGTTCACCCCGGACGACCTGGCAGGCCTCGGACTCACCGTGTCCCAGACAGCCCTGACCGGAGCCAGACCCCGACGCCGAGGTCGTCGAAGGACCACGGAGACCACACGCGAATAGGCGGTCCGACACCGTGAGGTGACCCGATCCTGTCCCGCCCGGTTGCGGGGGGGCGTCGTCCAGCACGGGGTACCTTCATCGGCATGACCGACGCCGGCCGGATCGCAGCCACGCTGGACTTCCGGCTGAGCGGAAATCAGGAGGCCCTGCGGGACCGGGCCCGCGAGGTGGCGGCCGACGGCGTAGCCCAGTTCGGCCGGTCCACCGACAGCTGGATCAACGGCTACTCCGCGGAGTTCGCCAGGATCATGGCCGCCGAGGGCTGGATCGGCATGGGCTGGCCCGAGGCCCACGGCGGGCGGGATCGACCGGCCATCGAGCGGGTCATCGTGGCCGAGGAGATGATCTCTGTCGGCGCCCCGATCGCCGCCATGTGGTTCGCCGACCGGCAGATGGGTCCCAGCCTCATCGCCCACGGCACACCCGACCAGCAGGCCGAGTACCTGCCGGGGATGCTCAGCGGCGAGAGCATGTGGTGCATCGGTATGAGCGAACCCGACGCCGGATCCGACCTGGCGTCGCTCAAGACCTCGGCCCGCCGCGACGGCGACCACTGGGTGGTCAACGGCCAGAAGATCTGGACCAGCTTCGCTGCCCTGGCCGACTACCTGTACCTGATCTGCCGCACCGACACCGAGGGCCCGCCCCACAGGGGCATCTCGGAGATCATCGTGCCCATGGACCTGCCCGGCATCGAGGTGCGGACCATCACCGACATGACCACCAACCGGCACTTCTGCGAGGTGTACCTCACCGACGTGAAGGTGCCAATAGTGAACCTGGTCGGCGTCGAGGGCGACGCTTTCGGTCAGACGATGCGCCAACTCGAGCACGAGCGGGGCGGCATAGACCGGCTGGTGTCGAACCGGCCCCTCTACGACGCAGCGCTCCGACGGGCCGACCTGGGCGACCCGCTGGTGCGCCAGGAGGTGGCCCGACTCGAGACCGGCTACCGCCTGGGCCGGCTGCTCGTCTACCGCGAGGTGCTCAGGCAGGCCCCGGCCGGGTTCAGCGCCGCCACCAAGGCGTACTGCACCGAACACGAGCAGCGGGTCGCCGAATTCTGCTTCAGGGCTTTCGGAGCCGACGCCACCCTCTGGGACGACGACGTGAAGGGCCTCGTCTACGGGCCCGCGTACACGATCATGGGCGGTACCTCCAACGTGATGCGCAACATCCTCGGCGAGCGGGTGCTCGGCCTGCCCCGGGAGCCCCGCAGGGCCTGAAGATCCTCCGCAGGACCGAGCCTCTGCGACCACTCTCGCGGGCGGCCCCGTTGCCAGTTGACCGTGTGACAGGCTGACGGTGTCCGGTGGCCCGAGAATGAGGTTGTCGTGGAGTTCCTGCTGGTTGTGGCTCTGGTCGTCGTGATCGTCTTCTACCGCAGGCGCAGTGGCCAGATCGACGTCGGCACGATGGTCCGCCGCCTGGTGGAATACGGGTTCCTCCTCGGGCTCGGCGTCATCACCGGATTCGGCGTTGCCGGTGTGCTAGCCTGGGTGGTCGGCGAGGTCGGCCCCGGGTCGTCCGGGGGCACCGAGACCATGGCCCTCTGGCTGACCTTCGTCCTCGTCGGAGGGGCCAGCCTCACCGGCCTTGCCCTCTGGATACGCCGCCGCTTCACCACCGACCCCGGCGAGGAGGCCGCCGCCGGCTGGTCCCTGTACGTGGCTGCCGCCGAGCTGGCATCGATGGGCGGGATGGTCGTGTCGTCGATCGGCACCCTCTCGTGGATCATCGCCGACTCCGGGTTCCACGACTTCTGGATCGCGCACCTCGTCGTGTGGTCCGCCGTGTGGGCGTTCCACTGGCGCCTGGGCAGCCGCACCACGTCGACGGGGGCGGTGCGGACCCAGGTCCACCTGCTGATCGGCGCCGCCGTCGGCATGGTCGGCCTGGCAGTGAGCGCCTCGTTCGTGATCGGGCACCTCCTGAACTGGGCCTACGACGGCTCCATGCCGGACTACATCCCCGACTACCGGTTCGATGTCGACTCCGCCACCTGGGGCTCCACGGTCGATGGTGTGCGCGGTGCCATCCCGGCCCTGCTCACCTTCGCAGCGGCGTGGTTCTGGTACTGGTGGCGCAACGCCCGAAGAACGCGGGACTCGGTGGAGCGGCATGCGTTCGTCCTCGTCGGAGGGGTGCTGGGCGGCCTGGGGGCGACGGTCGTGGCCAGCAGCGGCCTTCTCTTCACGATCCTGCTGTGGTTCCTCGCCGACCAGGACGGCACCTCGGCCACCGAGCACTTCGATGTGACGCCGGTGTTCCTGACGGTGCTGCTGGTGGGCATGGCCCTCTGGGCCTACCACCGCTCCGAACTGCCGCGGAACGACCGGCGAAGCGATGTCGAGCGCACCTACGACCACCTGGCGGCGTGGGTCGGGCTGATAGCCGCCACCGCAGGCGCCGCCGTGTTCCTCGGCGCGGTGGTCCTCCACCGGATCCTGCCCAATCCCCACGACTGGGACGAGTCGCTGGGTGAGCCGATGGCAGGGGTGATCACGCTGTTGGTTGTCGGGGGAACCGTCTGGTGGCGCAACTGGTCGCGCATCCAGGGCCATGCATCCGAGCCCGGGGAGCAGGTCTCGCCGGTCCGCCGCATCTACCTGCTGACGGTCTTCGGATCGACGGCACTCATCGTGCTCGTCAGCGTGCTCGTGATGGTGTTCATGGTCATCTACGGACTGCTCGAGCAGGACCTCGGCGCCGACGAGATCGCATGGTTCAGGATCCCGCTTGCACTCGTCGGCTCGACGGTAGGCGTCGCCGTCTACCACGGCCGGGTCCTGAGGCAGGGCCTACGGGCCGTACCGGTGGAGAGTCGGCCGAAGGCTGTTCACATCACGCTCGTCGCCCACGAGGGCGCTGGACTGGCCGAGGCGCTCGCCGAACGGACCGGTGCCCACGTGAGCCTGCTCACCCGGGCCGATGGCATGGCTGGTCAGGCATGGGACGACCCGGCGCTCGAAGACCTTGTCGGGGCGGTGCGTGCAGTCGGGCAGACACGCCTGCTCGTCGTAGTCGCCGCCGACGGCACATTCGAGGTGGTTCCCGTAACGGAGGGGTGACGCCGCTGTACGGCCGGCGTGGTCGGGGCGGGTTGAGCCTGCTGCCTAGCCGTCGACGCAGGGATCGGCCATCGGAGCTGCCGGCTCGGCGGCGGTGGTGATGACGAGTGTCTGGCCGACGAAGATCAGGTTCGGGTCCGAGATGTCGTTGTCGGCGAGGATGGCATCGACCGTCGTGTCGTAGCGCTTGGCGATCTTCGACACCGAGTCGCCTGCCTGGACCGTGACTGAGACCCCGGTCGGGGCGGCATCGGGGTCTGCCTCGGGCTGCTCTTCTCCCAGCAGGAGCACCTGGCCGACGAACAACTGGTTTATGTCGCAGATGGCGTTCAGCGCGGCCAACCTCTCGACGGTCATGCCGTGTGCCTTGGCTATCTTGGACAGCGAGTCGCCTGCCTCGACGGTCACCGTCCGGACCCCGCTGGCGGCTGCGGTGGTTGTGGTGGGGGGCGCCATGGTCGTCGGAGGTGCCGTCGTGGTTGCGTAGACGACCGCTGTGGTGGTCGTGTAGGAGAACTGTGTGGTGGTCGGCGCCGTGGCGGTGGTGGCGAAGGCGTCTGCGGCCGTGGTGGGGGTGACCGTGACAGGGGTGGAATCCTCGCCACCGCCACACGACGCCGCCAGGACGCCCAATGCCACAGCCATGAGCAGGATCGTGGCAGTTCCGATGCTAGGAGCACTCACGCGCGTGAGCATAGGTGTGGCGGCCTTCTCGGATGGGGACTCTCCGGGCGTCCCGTCAAGGGTTCCGGCATGCCCTGTCGGTGACCGTGGCTGTCACCCCGTCCAGGTGTTCCAGGAGGTGACCGTCGAGGCCGACTCCCTCGTGGCGGGCCTGAAGTCCGTGCCGAGCGTGTGCCCGATCGTGATCAGGGCGATCTGGCTGACATCGGCATAGGGGATGTCGAGCACAGCGGCCGCCTCCTCCTCGAACATCAGGTGGATTGTGGTCCAGCACGTCCCGAGGCCGCGCTCGCGTGCGGCCAGCATGAAGTTCCAGGTGCTCGGGATTATCGAGGCCAGCATGGACGACGCACCCATGCCGGGGGCCTTCTCTATGCGTCCGTGAAGGCACGGGATGAGCATGGCCGGGACCCTGTGCATGTTCTCGGCCAGGTACGAGGCCGACCGCAGCACCCGCAGTTGCTGGGAGGCACGCTCGCCTTCGGCGCCGACGGCGAGGGCCCCGGCACTGGCGCTCATGCCGGCGTAGACGTCCCAGCCGCGGCGGTAGAGGTCCGCCAGAGCCGCCTTCTTGTCGGGATCGGTCACCACCAGGAACCGCCAACCCTGCTGGTTGGAGCCCGTTGGGGCCTGGACGGCGAACTCCAGGCACTCGCGGATCAGGTCGTCGTCCACCGGTCGCTCGAAGTCCAACCGTCTGCGGACGGCACGGGTCGTTGAGAGCAGCGCGTCTGCGGAGAGTCCGAGGGTGGTCATGTGCACTCCTTGTCGGGAGTCGGATCGTGGGTCGGCCAGGTTCGGGCTCAGGCCGTCGCGGCTTCGGCCAGGTCGCGGATCCCCTCGATGGTGCGACGCATGTTGGCGGCCTGCCCCTTCTGGCGGTTGGCGATGATCGCCGACTCCTTGTCCGGCATGGCCTCGATGACGACGGTGAGGCCGGACGGGCCGGGGCCCAGGACCATGGAGAATCGCAGGCGAGTACCTCCGAGGAGGGGTTCGATCTCGAAGCGCCACTGGGCCGCCGGGTTGTCGGGATCGCCTGCGTGCCAAGCGAACACCCGCTCGGGCTCGTAGTCGACGAGGGTGCAGATGACCTCATACTCGCCCAGGTCGTCGCGTTTGTTCCGGCCGCTGAAGCGGGCTCCGATGGCCGGCTCGTCGTCGATCCAGTCTGCTCCCTGGAACTCGTCGCTGAAGCGGGCGGGCAGATTGATGTCGGAGACGATCGGCCAGATGTCAGCGGCCTTGGCATCGATGTCGACCTCTACGGTGACACCGGCACCGTCTGCGAATACCGGGGAGCGGCCGTCGACCGGGTTTCGGAGGGTGCGGCCCCACTTGTCGAACCAGGTGATCTCCCTGGCCGGGCGACGGTCGACGATCGAGAAGTCGTCGCCGATCGAGAAGGCCACCGGCAGCAGGACAACCTGCGTGACGCCCTCGGGGATCTCCAGAAGCTCGGCTATGGCGTCAGCCTCACCCAGGTGGAGGGTTGTCCATGCGGTGCCGAGACCCCGTGCTCGGGCCGCGAGGCAGAAACTCCACGCTGCCTGGATGACCGAGTCGAACAGGCCCGGCCGGCCGCTTCCGTCGTGCTCGCCGTAGATGGTGACCAGCACGAGGGCCGGCACCTCGTGGAGGTGGTCGGCGAGGTGGCCGCCTGACCGGGCCGCACGTTCCCTGGGGTCGCCGCTGCCAGCGAGGGCGCTGGCCCGCTCCGACAGCCATGAACCGCCGGCCTCTCGGTAGAGGTCTGCCAACTTCGCCTTCACCCTCGGATCGCGGATCACGAGCCATCGCCTACTGGGCTGGTTTCCGCCGGTGGGTGCCTGTTCGGCCAGGTCGATGCAGTCGAGGATCAGTTCTTCTGGAACGGGACGTTCCAGGTCCAGGCGGCGGCGCACGGATCTGGTGGTCGACAGGAGCCTGTCGGTCTCCTCCACTGGAAAGGGCATGTCGGCTCCTCCGGTACCGCCGTCGATCCAGTGACAGCCGAATGGGGGCTAGCCGGGCGACCGGGTGAGCATGACACGTTTCCGCGAACCGCGGCTAGGCGAGTTTCAGGGGCGAGGCGGTGTCGGGGGGAGGAGGGAGCGGAGGTGGTCGACGGTCACGCCGAGAATCTCCGCTGCCAGCCCGAGATCCGGCGGTGGCGGGCCGAGAGCGTCTTGGAGGGCCTGGACGCTCACCCCGAGTTGCTCCGCGGCCGCCTCGATGTTGCCGTTGGGAGCGGGCATGTCGTCGTCGGCACCCGGTGGAGGTCGGTCCCGACCGCCTCTGCCGGGTCTCCGATCGACGCCTCCTGTCAGGGCATTGTCGTGCAGTTCCCCCCAGTAGGTCGGGCCGACGTAGTAGGGGAAGACGTCGGCCATCGTGCCGTCGTCACGGCGCTCCCGGGTCACGTGGTAGTGGTACCTGGGCTTGTCCAGACCCGGAAGCGGCCCCAGGTGGCCGTTGTGCTCGTCGAGGGCCCGGGCGCCGCCGTCGTCCAGCGACGGGTCGTACCACCAGTCCTGCATGAACCAGCCAGCCTCAGCGACGAAGGGGTTGCCCGACTGCGACGTGACGGCCGTGGACGTGGTCGGTCCGGCCCGGTCGGTCGGGGTGGTTCCCAGAGAGGCGTCGAGCTGGTCGACCAGCAGGCAGTCCCTGACACCCGGTGTGCCGCATCCGGTGGGAGAGTCGGGCTCGGCGTAGTCGCGGATGCGCCAGGATGACCGCGCCGGACTGTCGTCGTCGACCCAGGGTCCGGCGATCGGGACACCGTCGGCGGCGAAGCCGTATACGGGGGAGTGGGCCGAACCGTCGTCGCCCAGTTGTTCGGCCAGGCACGTCGGATGTGAGTGGTGGTGGTAGTTGCCCATGGCCGAGTGGCCGGGGCAGATGTCGAGGTCGTACACCTCGGCCGCGGGGGCCAGGTTCCACCACACCCGCTCCTGCTGCCATGACTGTCCGTCGCCCCAGTTGAAGACCGCCACGCCGTTCACCCAGAGGCCCATCGCCCCGAGGCCGGTGGTGGCGTCGACTTCGGCCTCGACCGGCGTGATCGGGAACCAGACGTCCCAGTCCTGACGGGTCGGACAGGCCGGCCCCGGTGGCCAGAAGCCGTAGCCGGACCCGGGCGTGTCGGTGCAGCCCGTGCTCCGGTAGCCGAGGTCCTGGCCGAAGTCGACGACGTCTCCCGCACCCACCACGGGTGCACCGCCCACGAAGTCGGTTCTTGCCCGTGGGCGTCCCGCCAGGAATGCGGCCTCCGCCGCGCTGAGCGTGTGCCCGTAGTCGGGTATGCCCGATGCCGTCACCTGCATGTATGCGACGCCGTCCACCTCGACGAGGTCGACGGTCTGCACGTTGACCGGTATCGCCTCGCTGTCAGAGATGACCGCCGCTGGCTCGCCGTCACCGTTGAGGAGCCAGGCAGCGAGCAGGACCTCGGCGGGCGCAGGCGCGGGCGCGGGCGAGGTGGTCGTGGTTGCAGGCGCAGCGGTGGTCGTCGTTTCGGGGACAGTGGTGACAGGCGTTGCGGGGATCGTGGTAGTCGTCGTTGCCACCACGGCTGTCGTTGCAGTCGCGGTCGGGGCACCGGACGTCGCTGCCACCGCGGCCGGCGGCTCGACGACTTGTTGCCGTGTGGTGCCGCACGACCAGGTCAGCACCGTGGCGACCAGGGCCGCGCCCACCGTCGGCCAGGTGGAGCGGCCCTGCAACTACAACTCGCCCAGCCAGGCGGGCGCCCGGTCGAGCAGGTACTCGCTGATCTGCCTGGACCTGTCCAGGGCATCGCACATCGACGTGCTGTTCTCGCCCATAAACATTGCGGCCAACGGGGTCTCCAGTCGGGCCGTCACGCTGAGGGTGCGCTGGGGTGCGTCGGTGACGGCGGCGAACGAGTCGATCGCCGAGACCTCGATGGGCAGGTCAGGGCCGCCGATGCCCGCCAACTCGGTCGAGAGCACCAGCAGGTCGGGTCCGTGCTCGAGCGGTGGCAGCGCCCAGGTGAACATGATCTGCACGACCAGGTCGTCGCTGGGCTCGGCATCATCGGAGATCGACATGACCTCGTCCTCGAACGCCATGAGGGTGCGCGGCTCCAGGTCAAGGGAGAGGTGCAGGTCGAGCGGGCCTCCGCATGCCGCCTCGGGGTGCAGGTCGACCTCGAAGGCCTGGCGCATCGAGTAGGTCTCCACGAAGTGGCGTTCGTCGTGCACGTGGAACCCGTGCTCGGCGGCGTGGTCCTTCAGGTCGGCGATGAACCCGGCGATGTCGACTACTGCCACTGGCGGTCCTCCCGGTCCGGCGGGTGCTTCCCAACAGGCTAGAGCCGACAGGGTAGGGCGACCGGCGCGAGGTCGGTGCACGGGGTGCTAGACCGGAAGGATGAGCGAGAGGGGGGAGATCGGCGCAGATCCGTCGGTTGTGCTGAGCGACCTGCACGACGTGGTCGATGCCGTTGTCTCCGTTTTCGCCGACCTCGACGACTGGGGGCCGTCGGGCAACCGGCCCGACCAGTACACCAGCGACGTCGTCGCCGACAGGGCGGTCCACGACCTGCTCGACCCCCTCGGCTACGGGGTGTTGAGCGAAGAGTCGGGGCTGACCGCCGCTGCTGGACCCACAGTCGTGGTCGACCCGCTGGACGGTTCGACCAACGCCTCGCGAGGGGTGCCCTGGTACGCGACCTGCCTCTGTGCCGTCGACGGGGATGGCCCGTGGGTGGCCGTGGTCGCCGACCTGGTGACTGGCAGTCGCTACGACGCCGTGCGGGGCTGGGGGGCACGGCGCGACGGTGTCGAGATCAGGCGCGACACGGAACCTGCGCTGGACGAGTCCCTGGTCGCCATCTCGGGTCTGCCGCCCCGGAACCTCGGATGGGGGCAGTTCCGGGCATTCGGGTCGGCGGCGCTGGACCTGTGTGCCGTGGCCGACGGCCGTGTCGACGGCTATGTCGACTGCTTGGTCGACGCGCACGGCGTCTGGGACTATCTGGC
>DQOF01000119.1 GCA_015658775.1 Acidimicrobiia bacterium
GGCGCAGCCGGCGAACCGGTCGTCTACGTCGTACAGCCCGGAGACACCCTGTGGGAGATCGCCCGACGGCTCAGCCCACCGGGGCGCGACCTGCGATACATCGTCGACCGCCTGGCCGCGGTCTCTGGCGGTCCGCTGCTTCAGCCGGGCCAGCGCATAATCCTGCCTGCAGACCTCTAGTCGGCTCGGTAGACGGGCCGGCTGTCCCGCATGCCGCCCTCAGGCGAACAGGTAGCGGCAGAACAGGAATCCGTCGTCTGCCAGCACGCGGTCGAGCCTCAGCCGGACCGGGGCCGCAAGGTCGGGCCCACTCAGGATGCGCGCTGCTGTGCCACCGGCCAGCAGCGGAGACACGGTCAGGTTCAGCTCGTCCACCAGCCCGGCTGCCACGAGTTGCTGGTTGAGCGACGGCCCACCCTCCGCCAACACCACCGCGGCGCCACGGTCGTGCAGGTCGGCGAGCACCCGGCGCAGGTCGACACGCTCGCCGTCACCGCAGTCCACGAGCTCGGCCACCCTGGCAAGGGCCGACCGCCGGTCGGCGGACGCGGCGGTCGAGGTGTAGACCAGCGGCGGCTGGTCCGACGACTCGGCCGATGTGAACAGCGCAGAGCCGGTGTCCAGCGAGAGGCTGGCCGACACGACCGCCAGGCGGGGGCGGGGAGGACGGCCGCTGGTCGCACGCAGCACCGCCACGCGGTCGTCGGGGAGGCGGGGGAGCCGGTAGTCCTCGGCTCGCACCGTTTCGGCCCCCACGAGGATCACGTCGGCCAGGCCCCGCAGTGTGCCGAGCATCCGCCGGTCCGCCGGTCCGCCCAGCCCCTCCGACACGCCGTCGACCGCCGTTGCACCGTCGACCGACGCGATCATGTTCATGAGAACCCAGGGCCGGGTGCCGGGCGCAGGTCGCAGGTCGCCGTGGTAGACGTCGACCGGGTCACTGTCGACGACAGCGTCGGTTGTGGGATACACCTGCTGCACGGCTTCGACCGTATCCCAGGCGGGCACCGTGGTGGTTCGGCAGACTGTCGCACCGCCCTCCTAGAATCGGCACGCCGGGCCCACCGGAACCCCACGCACGCAGACGATCGCAGGAGTCCTCCATGACGCTGGTACCCGACCGTGGAGTGCTCGGCCTCCACCGGCACTTCACGACCGATGGCACCGACCCCTACGACTCGGTCGTCTGGGAACGACGCGACTCCCGACTGGTCGACCACCGCGACGGCAGCGTCGCCTTCGAACAGGCCGATGTCGAGGTGCCCGCCGGCTGGTCGCTGAACGCCACCAACATCCTGGCCCAGAAGTACTTCCGCGGCACGCTCGGTTCGGCGGGCCGCGAGTCGTCCCTGCGCCAGGTGGCCGACCGGATCGTCGACACCATCACCGCCTGGGGCCTGCGCGACGGCTACTTCGTAGACGACGCCGAGGCGGCCACGTTCGGCGACGAGCTGAAGTTCCTGATCGTGAACCAGCGGGCGGCGTTCAACTCGCCCGTGTGGTTCAACATCGGGGTCGCCGGCGTGCCCCAGCAGGCGTCCGCGTGCTTCATCCTCTCGGTCGACGACCAGATGTCGTCCATCCTGAACTGGTACGTCGAGGAGGGCACGATCTTCAAGGGCGGATCCGGGGCCGGCGTCAACCTGAGTCGTATCCGGTCGTCGCGTGAGTCCCTGGCCGGTGGTGGCTCGGCCAGCGGTCCGGTCAGCTTCATGCGGGGTGCCGACGCCTCGGCTGGCACGATCAAGAGCGGCGGCAAGACCCGTCGCGCCGCCAAGATGGTGATCCTGGACGCCGGCCACCCCGACATCCAGGACTTCATCTGGTGTAAGGCCCGCGAGGAACGCAAGAGCCGGGTGCTCGAGGCGGCCGGGTTCGACGTGGGGTTCGACGGGGCCGACAGCCACTCCGTCCAGTACCAGAACGCCAACAACTCGGTCCGGGTAACTGACGAGTTCATGGCTGCGGTCGTGGCCGGCGACGACTGGAACCTGAACGCGGTCACCGACGGAACGGTGCTCGAGACCCTTCCGGCACATGCCCTGTTCCGGCAGATGGCCGAAGCCGCCTGGGAGTGCGCCGACCCGGGTGTGCAGTTCGACACCACCATCAACCGTTGGAACACCGCCTCCAACACGGGCCGCATAACGGCCAGCAACCCCTGCGCGGAATACGTCCATCTCGACGACTCGGCCTGCAATCTGGCGAGCCTGAACCTGCTCTCCTTCCTCGGGGCCACCGACGACGACTCGTCGGCCATCGGTGGGTTCGACATCGAGGGCTTCCGGCATGCGGTCGAGGTGGTGTTCACAGCCCAGGAGATTCTGGTCGGAAACGCCGACTACCCGACGGCCGCGATCGGCGAGAACGCTCGGGCGTTCCGGCAGCTGGGCCTGGGCTACGCCAACCTGGGTGCGCTGCTCATGGCGCTGGGCCTGCCCTACGACAGCGACGACGGCCGGGCGGTGGCCGCTGCGGTCACCTCGCTTCTGACGGGCCACGCCTACCGGGCGTCGGCCCGCCTGGCCGACCGCATGGGGCCATTCGCCGGCTACGAGGCCAACCGGGAGCCCACGCTCGATGTCCTCGACCGGCACCGCGAGGCCGCCGAGATGCTCGACGGGGGTGTGGCACCGGCCCTGGTGGCCGCCGGCCGCGAGGCCTGGTTCGAAGCGTGCGCCCTCGCCAAGCGGGTCGGGGTCCGCAACAGCCAGGCCACGGTCCTGGCGCCCACCGGCACCATCGGCCTGCTAATGGACTGCGACACCACCGGCATCGAACCCGACCTGGGCCTCGTCAAGACCAAGCGGCTGGCAGGCGGTGGCACCATGTCGATCGTCAACCGCACCGTGCCCCGGGCCCTGGCCAGGCTGGGCTACGACGACGACGAGGCGTCGGCGATCATCGGCTACATCGACGAGCACCACTCGGTGGTCGGCTGCCCGGTACTGCGGCCCGGGCACATGTCGGTGTTCGCCACCTCGATGGGCGACGACCCCATCCACCACATGGGCCACATCAGGATGATGGGGGCCGTCCAGCCATTCCTCTCCGGTGCCATCTCCAAGACGTGCAACATGCCCGAGGACGTCACCGTCGACGACGTCGAGGAGCTCTACATGGAGTCCTGGCGCCTCGGCCTCAAGGCGGTCGCCATATACCGCGACAACTGCAAGGTGGGCCAGCCCCTCTCCACCGGCGACGGCAGGGCCGACACCAGGCTCGCCTCCGAGGTCGACGCCGTGGCGTCCGCACTCGCCGAACCGGTGCGCCGCAGGCTGCCGCGCCGCCGCCGGTCCCTCACGTTCGAGTTCAGGGTCGCCGACTGCAAGGGCTTCGTCACCGTCGGCGAATACGACGACGGCCGGCCGGGCGAGATCTTCGTGAGGGTGTCCAAGCAGGGCTCCACCATGGCCGGGATCATGGACGCCTTCGCCATCTCGCTGAGCCATGGCCTCCAGTACGGGGTTCCCCTGCGGGCGTTCGTCGACGCATTCAAGGGCATGCGGTTCGAGCCTGCGGGCATGACCGACGACCCCGACCTGCGCATAGCCACGAGCCTCATCGACTACCTGTTCCGACGCCTAGCCGTCGAGTACCTGACCCCCGGCGAGAGGGCCGAACTGAACATCCTGACCAGCAGCGAGCGGATCCAACCCACGCTGCCCGGCGTCGAGGAGTCGGCAACCGAGACCCGCCAGGGATCCGAGATCCCGCCCGATCCGCCGACTGTGCCGTCGGCGGCGCAGTTCGCCGCAGACCTCGGCCGCGGCAGGTCTGCGGATGCGCCCATGTGCATGCAGTGCGGCGTGGCGATGCAGCGTGCAGGCTCCTGCTACGTGTGCACCGACTGCGGTGCCACCAGCGGTTGCTCGTGAACGTGCCGCCGGGGGGAGGCGCCTGATGGCCAGGCTGCGCTTCGCCTTCGGCACGATGGGGTCAGGCAAGAGCACCCTCGCACTGCAAATCCACCACAACCTGTCGTCCCGGGGGCTCCAGGGGCTGCTGTGCAGCCAACTCGACCGGTCCGGGGGCAAGGTGTCGAGCGCCCTCGGGGTGTCGGCCGATGCCGTCGAGGTGGGGCCCCGGCTGGACCTCTACGAGTTGGCGCTGGCCATGGCCGCCCGCCACGGTCGGCTCGACTACGTGGTCTGCGACGAGGCGCAGTTCTACACGCCCGAACAGGCCCAGCAGCTGGCCCGCATCGTCGACGAGATGGGTGCCGACGTCTTCGCCTTCGGCCTGCTCACGACCTTCCAGGGGCGGTTGTTCGAGGGCACCCGGCGGTTGCTCGAACTCGCCGACGAGAACGTCGAGGTCCAGGTGGAGGCCCGGTGCTGGTGCGGTGGACGTGCCACCCACAACGCGCGGCTGGTGGACGGCGTGCAGGTCTACGACGGCGAGTTGTTCGTGGTCGACGACCCCGACGACCATCGGGTCACCTACGGCCTGCGATGCCGACTGCACTGGTTGGCCGGCGATCCGGGTCCCACGCAGGTCACCGACGTCGGCTCGACGACGGCGCCGTCCGTCTGACCACCGGCCGCCGCGATCCGGGAACACCCGGGCCGGATCGACGGGATGCGGCGGGGATACCCTGCAGCCATGAGCGACTTCCGGTCCCCGACCGACGACATCCGCCTGGTCCTGCGCGAGATCAGCGACATCGAGGGGATCTGCGACCTTCCGGCCTTCGAGCATGTCGACCCCGACACCATCGACGGCGTCCTCGACGAGTTGGGCCGCTTCGTGTCCGAGGTGGTCGCCCCCACCAACCGCATCGGTGACGAGCAGGGATGCTCGGTGGCCGATGGGGTGGTCACCGTTCCCGATGAGTTCAAGAAGGCATGGGACCAGTACGTGGCAGCCGGATGGGGTGCCATCTCCCAGGACCCCGACTACGGCGGCGGTGGCTTCCCGGGCGCCGTCCAGACCGTGTTGACCGAGTTGCTGGCCACAGCCAACAGGGCCTGGTCGATGGGGCCGATGCTCACCCTCGGTGCCGTCGACGCCCTGCACACTTTCGCCGACGAGGGCCAGAAGGAGGTCTTCCTCCCCAGGATGGTGTCGGCGGAGTGGTCCGGAACCATGAACCTGACCGAGCCCCAGGCGGGGTCCGACGTGGGCGCGCTCACCACGAAGGCCGTGCCCCGGGACGACGGCACGTACCGCATCTTTGGAAGCAAGATCTTCATCACGTTCGGCGAACACGAGTTGGCCGAGAACATTATCCAGCTGGTGCTGGCCCGTACCCCCGACAGCCCCCCGGGCACCAAGGGAATCTCGTTGTTCATCGTGCCCAAGTTCCTGGTCGACGACGACGGGTCGCTCGGGGAGCGCAACGACTACATGTGCCTGTCGGTCGAGCACAAACTGGGCCTGCACGCCAGCCCCACCTGCGTCATGTCCTACGGGGAATCCGGTGACGGTGCCGTGGGTTACCTCGTCGGTGAGGAGAACCAGGGCATGCGCTACATGTTCAAGATGATGAACAACGCCCGCCTGGGTGTGGGCGTCGAGGGTCTGGCCGTCTCGGAGCGGGCGCTCCAGCAGGCGGCCGCGTTCGCGCAGGAGCGGCGCCAGGGTCGGGCCGTGGGTGCGCCGGCCGGAGAACAGTCACCTATCGTCGACCACGCCGATGTGCGTCGCATGCTGCTCACCATGCGCGCCTACACCGACGCCATGCGCTGCCTCCTGTACCTGAACGCCGCGACGGTGGATGTGGCCCGCCACCACCCCGACCCCGACGTCTGCCTGGCGGCGTCGGAGCGGGCCGAGCTGCTCACGCCGATCTCGAAGGCCTGGTGCACCGACATCGGAGTCGAGATGGCCTCGCTCGGAATCCAGGTGCACGGCGGATACGGCTACATAGAGGAGACCGGCGCGGCCCAGCACCTCCGCGATGCCCGCATATCGCCCATCTACGAGGGCACCAACGGAATCCAGGCCATGGACCTGGTGGGGCGCAAGCTGCCGATGAGGGCCGGTGCCGTCATGGGCGACCTGATAGCCGAGATCAGGGCGTTCGACGCCGTCCTGGCCGTGGCCGGAGACGAGTTCGACTCGATCAGGTCCAACCTGGCCGACTCCGTGGCCGCCCTCGCCGAGGCGACCCAGTGGCTCATGGCCAACGGCCTCGACAACCCCAACGATGCGCTGGCCGGCGCCACCCCCTACCTGCGGATGTTCGGCCAGGTGGTCGGAGGCTGGCTGCTGGCCCGCCTTGCCCTGGGATCCCGCCGGCGCCTCGACGCAGGCGAGGCCCATTTCGAGACTGGCATGCTCGAGGGCAAGATCGTGGCCGCCAGGTTCTACGCCGAGCAACTCCTGCCGATCGCCCGTGCGCAACTGGGCGCCGTGACCGCCGGCGCTGACGACCTCTTCGCCCTGGCAGCCGACGGCTTCTCGGCCTGACGATCCAGCCGCCGTTCGTCGTGCAACCGGTCGTGTCGTTCAACACGCTGTTCGCAGCCATTCCCAGCCCGTCGTCGGGTTCGGTGCACCTGGGTCCGATCGAGTTGCGCGCCTATGGCCTGATGATCGGCCTGGGCGTGGTGGCCGCCGTGATGATCGGGTCGCGGCGGTGGGTGGCGCGGGGCGGCCATCCCGACGACATAGCGGCGATTGCGATGTGGGCGGTGCCCGCCGGCCTGGTCGGGTCGCGGCTGTACCACGTGGCAACGGACTGGAAGCGGTTCCAGGGCCGCTGGGAGGACGTGTTCGCCATCTGGCAGGGTGGGCTCGGCATCCCGGGCGGCCTGGCCGCCGGCGTTCTCGTAGGCGCGCTGGTCGCCCGCCGGCGCGGCATGGACCTGCCGGTCATGTTCGACGCGGTCATCCCGACCCTTCCCATCGCCCAGGCCATCGGCCGGTGGGGGAACTGGTTCAACCAGGAGGTGTTCGGCCGCCCAACGGACCTGCCGTGGGGTCTCCGCATCGACGAGGCACACCGGCCGCTCGACTACCTGTCCGACACCACCTTCCACCCGACGTTCCTCTACGAGGGGCTGTGGAACCTGGCCCTGGCGTGGGCCCTGATGCGCGTCGACCGCCGAGGCGTGCTGCGACCGGGACGCATCATCGGACTGTGGGTGTTCGGGTACGGGCTGGGCCGCCTCTGGGTTGAGTCGATCCGGTCCGACGCGGCGTCGCTCGTGCTCGGGGTGCGCATCAACATCTGGGTCAGCCTGGCTGCCATAGTCATCGGTGGGGTGGTGGCGCTGACTGGTCGGCGCGCCCCCCTTCCGCCGGCAGCGCCCGCCGACGGCGGGTAGCCGGCCACCGTGCTCCAGTCGGCGTCACGCTCCGGCGACCACTGTTAGGGAGCCGGTAGTGGAATCGACCGGCACGCCGTTCGAGCTGGCGGTGGCGGCCGTCCTGGACGGCCTTCCCGAGGGCGAGGTCCTGACATACGGCGAGGTTGCTGCCGAGGCAGGCCATCCCGGTGCCCACCGTGCGGTTGGGCGCTTCCTGCGCGACCACGACGGCTTTCCCTGGTGGAGGGTGGTGACGTCGACCGGACGGCTGGTGCCCGGTCTGGAGGCCGAGCAGGCCGGGCGCCTCGCAGCCGAGGGCGTGGAGGTACACGGCGGACGGGTGCGCGGAGGTCCTGCCGACCGGGGCTGATCCGACGGTCCGCGGGCCTGCGGTCCGTGCCGGTAGAGTTGCCGCATCCGCCCGGTCCTCGTCGACCGCACTCGTGTCGACCCCGGGCCGGAATCGTCACCCACGAACGGCGGTGGCGATACCCGCACGAGACCGCGGGTGACGAGCCGGCGACGCTGTCGCCGAGAAACGGAAATCAGATGACGACGACCCAGTTCGCCGATCTGGGCGTCGACCAGGACCTGGTCGACGTCCTGACCGAACGTGGCATCACCGCCCCATTCGAGATCCAGGCCCTGACCATCCCCGACGGCCTCGCCGGGCGCGATGTGTGCGGCAGGGCCAAGACCGGCTCGGGCAAGACCCTCGCATTCGGCATCCCCCTGGTCCAGTTGCTCCCCAAGGCCCGTCCGGGCCGCCCCACGGGCCTGGCCCTGGTACCGACACGCGAGCTTGCCGTGCAGGTGGCCCGTGAACTCGAGCCGCTGGCTGCGAAGCGGGGCATCCGGACCCTGGCCGTCTACGGCGGCGCACCGATCGAGAAGCAGATCTCGGCGCTGGCCAGGGGCGTCGAGTTCGTCGTGGCCACGCCCGGTCGCATGATCGACCTGATCGACCGCGGGGAGTTGTCGGTCGCCGACGTCGAGCGTGTGGTGATCGACGAGGCGGACCGCATGGCCGACATGGGCTTCATGCCCCAGGTCGAGTGGATCCTGCGGCGTGTCGATCGGAACCACCAGACCCTGTTGTTCTCGGCCACACTCGACGGGATGGTCGGCGGGCTCATCAAGCGGTACCAGAACGACCCGGTGATGCACGAGATCGCGGGCCGGGAGGCCACGGTCGCGGAGATGGAGCACCGCTTCCTGGCGGTCCACGAGATGGACCGGGTCCGGGTGGCTGTCGCCATCATCAACTCCTCGAACCGCACCCTCGTGTTCTCACGCACCAAGTGGGGTGCCGACAAGCTGACGGGGAAGTTGATCGACGAGGGCGTCAAGGCCGCCGCCATCCACGGCAACCTGCGGCAGAGCCAGCGGGAGAAGGCGCTGGCCGACTTCTCCAACGGTAGGATCCAGGCCCTCGTGGCCACGGACGTGGCCGCCCGGGGCATCCACGTCGACGACGTGGACGTCGTCATCCACTACGACCCGCCGTCCGACGCCAAGGCCTACCTGCACCGCTCCGGGCGCACCGCCCGCGCCGGCGAGTCTGGTGTGGTTGTCAGCCTGGTTCTCTGGAACGAGGAACTCGAGGTACGCAAGTTGTTGCGGCGCCTCGGGATGAAGGTTCCCATCGTGGCGGTCTTCTCGAACGACAAGCGCCTCCTCGACCTGCAGGCCTGGGATCCGGCCAAAGAGGCCGCCTGAGCCGATTGGGGTGAGCGGCTCGACCACCGCTCGGGGCGGGGCAGCCCTCGCCGCCGGAGCGCCGCTTGAAGCGGTGCTCGCCGCTGTGGCCGCCGAGATCGGCGGTCCTGCGTTCAGGGTCGACGGGCGAACTGTGGATCCTGTGGACATCGGTGGCTCAACGGAGCCGGCCGGTCGGCCCGTCACTCAACTGGGCATCGAGTTGCTCGGGCAGGTCTACGAGAACCTGTTGGCCTCCGATGACCGCCGCCGACGCGGGGCGTTCTTCACCCCTCCAGAGGTGGCTGACGGCCTGGTGGGTGAAGTGCTGTCGGCCGATGGAGTGCCGATGGGGGTGGTCGTGGACCCGGCGTGCGGAGCCGGGGCCTTCCTGCTCGCCGCCGGCCGCCGCCTGGTCGACCTCGAGGCAGGTGTGCCGGCCACGGTGGCCGGGAACCGCCTGTTCGGGGCCGACATCGACCCGCTGGCCGTGGCCGTCTGCCGCTGGAGCATTGCCGCCTGGGCGGGAATCGGGCCCGACGAGGTGGCCGGTGTGGTCGTGGGAGACTCACTCCGGTCCGGCCCATCCCTGTGGGATGACCGCCCGGTAGGGGGCTTCGACGCCGTGGTCGGAAACCCACCGTTCCTGGGCCAGCTCCGCAGGGGTACGGCGAGGAGCGCGGCCGACCGGGAGGTCCTGCGCAGCGTCCTCGGCGACCTGGTCCGCCCCTACACGGATGCCGCCTGGCTGTTCCTGGCCGCCGGCGTCGACCTGCTGGCCCCCGGGGGGCGCCTGGCGCTGATCCAGCCCCAGTCGGTGCTGGCCGCACGGGACGCTGCGCCTGTGCGTGCACACGTGCTCGCCGCCGGCCGTCTGGCCGGCCTCTGGTTCGACCGGTCGGGCGTGTTCGCCGGCCGGACCGAGGTGTGCGCCCCCATTGTCGAACGGCGATCCGGCGGCGGTCCGGTCCGCCTGCTGGTCGACCGCCAGGTGGAACCGGCCGGGTCGGCGTCGGCCCCCGGACCCGGTGAGCCGTGGGGCGCCGTGGTGGCCGAACTCGTCGGGATCCCCGCCGTCGGGGTGGCCGATGTGCGCCAGGCCGGTACCCAGAGCGTGGGCGACCTGGCGTCGGTCACCGCCGGATTCAGGCAGCACTTCTACGGCCTCGTGCCGGGTACGACCGAACGGGCGGTCGGCCCGGCCGGTGGCCGGCCGTTGGTCACGACGGGACTGGTCGACCCTCTGCGGTGCCGCTGGTCGGAGAGGCCCGCCAGGTTCGCCGGTCGGCGTTGGGAGGCACCCGTCGTCGACGAGGCGGCGGTCGCGGCCGCCGATCCCTCCGTCGGAGCGTGGTTGGCCGACCGGCACAGACCCAAGCTGCTGGTGGCCACCCAGACACGGGTCGTGGAGGTGGTCGTCGACGAGACCGGGGAGATGGTGCCTGTCACGCCGCTGGTGGTCGTCGAACCCGAACCCGACGACCTGTGGCTGTTGGCGGCGGCACTGTCGGCTCCGCCGGTCACGGCGCTGGCTGCACGCCTCACGATCGGCACGGCGCGGTCAGCAGACCGGATCAAGCTGACTGCAGGCCAGGTCGCGGACCTGCGGCTACCGGCTGACGAGGAGGCCTGGTGTGAGGGTGCCGGGCGGGCACGGGACCTGTGCGAGGCCGGCGGAGGCGCAACGGCAGGGGCCTGGATGGCGTTCGGATCCGTCATGTGCGTGGCCTACGGGGTACCCGAAGAGCCGCTCCTTGCATGGTGGTGGGCCCGCCACCCGGCCCACTGACAGGACCCTCGACCGGCCCGCTGACAGATAAACGACCTGACTGACGGAGGTGTGTGGCCCCTACACTCATCGCAGAGACATCTAGAGCGGCCCGGCCACCCGGGTCCGGCAACCTGGGACGGACACCCAAGGTGCCCACTCATCCCGCAGGGGATGGGGATGTGGCCCCTGATGGGGCAACAAAGTGTCCGGTGACGGCGCCTGCGTCGTTCAACCGGCGCAGGGCACCGGATGACCTCCCCCCGGAGGAGACGATGACGCGCGACGAGGCGAGCGGCGCCGGGTGCGACCCGGCCGACCTGCCACGCCATCCACGCGCCTATCCGGAGTCCCTGCCGGTCACCGGCGCGTGGCAACCGGGCGACGAGGTCGGCGGCCGGCTCTTCCTGGACGTGGCGCCGGGTCGGCCGTTCGCACTAGAGGGTGGGGGTGTCCTGGACCAGGTCACCATGGCGTACGAGACCTGGGGCGAGCTGGCGCCCGGGGCCGACAACGCCATCCTGGTGTGCCATGCCCTGACCGGCGACTCGCACGCCTTTGGGCGCAGTGGCAACGGACACGCCACGCCCGGCTGGTGGAACGGTGTGATCGGTCCGGGCTGTGCCATCGACCCGGAGCGGCACTTCATCGTCTGCGTGAACGTCCTAGGGGGGTGCCAGGGCTCGACCGGCCCGTCCTCGATCGAGCCGGGCACCGGCCGCCCCTACGGGTCACGGTTCCCCACGGTCACGGCAAGGGACATGGTGCGATGTCAGGCTGCTGTGGCCGACCACCTCGGCGTGGACCGTTGGCTCGGCGTGGTAGGAGGCTCGATGGGCGGGATGCAGGTGCTGGAGTGGGGCGTCATGTTCCCACGACGCGTCAGGTCGCTGGCACCGTTGTGCACGGCCGTGGCCGCCAGCGCGCAGCAGATCGCCTGGAGCGCCGTCGGTCGCACCGCACTGGCCCTGGACCCACGCTTCAGGGGAGGCGACTACTACGACGCCGGACCCGGGGACGGCCCAGCCGCCGGACTGGCCATAGCCCGGTCCGTGGCCCAGATCACCTACAGGAGCAACGAGGTGTTCACTGAGCGCTTCGACAGGGAACTGGTGAACCCCCGCGCCGTCTACGGCCCGTGGGACCGCTTCCAGGTCGAGTCCTACCTCGACTACCACGGAGCGAAGCTGGTCCGCAGGTTCGACGCCAACAGCTACCTGGTGCTGAACAGATCGATGGACCTCCACGACATCGCACGCAACCGCGGCAGCCTCGAATCGGCGGTCGCCCGGTTCTCGTCGGTGCCGGTGCTGACCCTCAGCATCGTCTCCGACACCCTGTATCCGACGGTGCAGCAGACGACGATGCGCGACATCGTGCGCGCCGGGGGTGGTCGGTGCGATCATCATGTGATCAAGAGTCCCGATGGTCACGACGGATTTCTGCTGGCAACCCGCGAGGTCGGTTCGCACCTGGCGGGTTTTCTCCGGGAGGTTGAGGGCAATGGCTGACGAACGCGACGAGGGCGGCGGGCTGGCGCCGGAGACCAGGGCGATCACGGCCGGCAGGGCGTCGAACCAGAGTGCCCTGGCACCGATCCTCTGGGCGACGACGACGTTCACCTACGACACCGTCGACGAGGGCCGCCGCCTGGCGACCGCTGCCGGAACCGAGCGCTTCTACACCCGTTACGGAAACCCGACGATCAACGCCTTCGAGGAGACGATCGCCGAGCTCGAGGGGGCCGAGGCCTGCCGCGCCTTCGCTTCGGGTATGGGCGCCATCAGCGCCGTGGTCCTGGGGCTCTGCTCCACCGGCGACCACATCGTCGCCCAGCGACAGATCTACGCCGGAACCCAACTGCTCCTGCAGACGATGTGCCCGAGGTTCGGCATCGACGTCACGTTCGTGGACGGTACCGAGACCGGGGCGTTCGCCGCCGCCATCCGCCCCGGCAAGACGATGCTGGTCGTGGCCGAGACCCCGGCCAACCCGTGCCTCGACCTGGTCGACCTCGACGAGCTGGGCGCCATCGCCGGGCCCATGACCATGGTGGATTCCACGTTCGCCACGCCGCTGGGCCAGCAGCCGATCGCCCACGGAGTCGACCTGGTCGTCCACTCGGCCACCAAGGCCATAGCCGGCCACAACGACGCCACCATCGGCGTGGTGTCGGGTACCGCGGAGCTGATGTCGTGGCTCTGGAACTTCGCCGTGCTGCACGGCGCAAACGCCTCACCGTTCGATGCCCTCAACGCCCACAGGGGCGTGCGCACCCTGGGGGTACGCTTGGCGAGGCAGTCAGCTACCGCCCAGCGGGTGGCCGAGTTCCTGGAGGGCCACCCGTCGGTCACCCGTGTCTGCTATCCGGGCCTTGCGTCGCATCCACAGCACGAGTTGGCCACACGGCAGATGAGCTCGATGGGCGGGCTCATCACCTTCGATGTCGACGGCGGCATCGAGGCCGGTGCACGCTTCGTGGAGGCAACCCGGATAGCGCTTCAGGCGGCGTCACTGGGCGGCCCCGAGACCCTTGTGACCCATCCGGGCAGCACCACCCACGTGGGTCTCACACCAGAGGAGCAGGCAGCCACCGGCATCGGTCCCGGCACAATCCGTGTGTCGTGCGGGCTGGAGGACCCGGACGACATCGTGGCGGACCTGGGACAGGCCCTGGATGCTGCGGTGGGTTGATGTCCCCGTTGGGCTGACGGTTCGAGTCCGGCTCCACTACGATCGCATGCTGGAACTGTTCGCCGACCGTGGGGTTGTGAGTGCGTAGGCCGGTAGGGAAGTTGGTGGCGGTGGTCCTGGCTGCCCTCTCCGCGGCCGCGGTTCTGCTCGTCCTGGTCGACCCGGCCATTGCCCAGGTCACCACGATCGAGACCATCCCGCCCGAGGTCGACGAGAACGGGCGCACCGCGGGTGAGCGCATCGACCAGATCGTGCTCACCCTGCGGTTCCTCGCCGCAGCGGTGGCGGTCGGGACGGTCGCCTACTGGTGGCGCACGCGTCCCAGCCGGCGCGTGGGTGCTGCGGAACCCGACGTGTCCACGTCCGCGGAGGACGAAGACCCCGTCGGGTCCGAGGCCGCCACGGTCGAGGAGTTCGGCGGCCGGGATCCAGAGTTGGAGGCGCTGCTGGCCCTGCATCTCGGGGTTGGGCATCTGGGGGTCGGTGCAGGGATCGACGCAGGGTTCGGTGCAGGGGCTGGCGGTGTCGGCGACGCAGA
>DQOF01000061.1 GCA_015658775.1 Acidimicrobiia bacterium
CGGTTCGATGAACACCTTCGCGAACCCCCGCAACTCCATGGGTGGTCGGGCCAGGGCCGGGGCCGAGGGGGCCACGTAGCACTGCACGACCTCGGCACCCGCCCGGACGCCGGAGTTCGTGAGGTCGACGGTGACGGTGAGGGCCGCGCCGTCGTCGAGGGCCGCCACCGACGGCACCTCGGAGAGCCGGGCCGCGCCCCACCCGATTGTCGTGTAGCCGAGGCCGTGTCCGAACGGGAACCGGACTGGGATGTCCCGTGCCGTGTACCAGCGGTAGCCCACGAAGACGCCCTCGCCGTAGTGCACGCTGCCGTTCTCGCCGGGATAGTTGACGAACGCCGGGGTGTCCTCCAGCCTGTGCGGGACGGTCGTCGGCATCCGGCCTCCTGGTTCGGAGTCGCCGAACAGGACGTCCACCAGGGCATCGGCCATCTCCTGGCCCCCGAACCAGACCTGCAGTACGGCGGCGGCCTCGTCGGCCCAGTCCATGGAGACGACCGAGCCGGCGTTCACCACCACCACCGTCCTGGGGTTGGCCGCGACCACGCTGCGGATCAACTCTGCCTGGTCGCCGGGAAGGTCCATGTCCTCGCGGTCGCGACCCTCGGTCTCCCAGTCGTCGTTGGTTCCGACGACCAGGACGACCGCGTCGCAGGCCTCCGCTGCCACCACCGCCCTGTCGATGAGGTCGTCGCGCTCCGGAGGCAGCAGGCCCACCTGGACTCCCCTGAACATGAAGGCGCCCTCCGAGCTGTACTCGACGGTGATCCGCACCGGGTGTCCCGCCTCCAGATGCACCTCGGCGCTCATCTCCGCGCTGCCGAGTCCGAAGAACGCCTCTCCGGGCGGCGGTGGATCGGAAATCCCGTCGATGACCGGAGCCCCGTCGACCAGGACCCTCGCACGCCCGACCTGGACCATGGTGATGGTGTGGACACCCGTGGACTCGGGAGTCAGGGTGGCTGTGGCACGAGCCGTGAACCGACCCGGTTCGGTGGTGCCCGGCACATCGCCTGTACGGAGGAGCCTTCCGTCGCTGAATCCGTCGACGAGTACCGGCTCGCCCGACCAGTCGTCGCCGTCGAAGTACTCGACCCTGAATCCATCCTCGAGGAGCCGTGTAGGAACGGGCCGCGCCGTCCGCTCGGTGACGGCACCCGGCTCATACCGCACGTCTACAGAACCCAGTCGGGACTCCAGCGCCTCCAGCGGGGTGGTGTCGTGCTCGGGCTTGAGGGCCGCCGAGCCGCCGCCCATGATCATCGCAGAGGCGGCGTTGGGGCCGATCACGGCCAGGCTGGTCAGGGCGGCCGGATCCAGGGGCAGGAGGCCGTCGTTCGAGAGGAGCACCATGCCCTCGGCCGATGCCCTACGGGCCAGGGCCCGGTGCTTGGGCATGTCGAGTCGCTCCTCGGGACGATCCATGGGGTCCTCGAACGCGCCGGTGCGGTCCATGAGCCGGAGCAGGCGGCGCACCGACCCGTCGAGCACCGCCTCCTCGACCTCACCGTGTTCCACCGCAGCCACCAGGGACGGGCCGAAGAAGCGTCCCCGTCCGGGCATCTCCAGGGTGAGGCCGGCACTGGCGGAGGCTGCGGTGGACCTGGTGCCGAACCAGTCACTGACCACCACGCCGTCGAACCCCCATTCGTCGAACAGGACCGCGGTCAGCAGGTCGCGGTGCTCGCAGGCGAAGCTGCCGTTCACCCTGTTGTAGGCGGCCATCAGCCCCCACGGTTCCGCCTCCTCGACGGCCATCTCGAAGGGCCTCAGGTAGATCTCCCGCAGCGCACGCTCCGGGACGACTGAATCGATCGTGTTGCGCTCGAACTCCGAGTCGTTGGCCACGAAGTGCTTGATGGTCGTGCCGATTCCACCGCCCTGCACCCCCCTGATGAACCCGACGGCGATCCGGCCCGTGAGGTACGGGTCCTCCGAGTAGCACTCGAAGTTGCGGCCGCCCAGAGGCGATCGGTGGATGTTGACCGTGGGCGCCAGGAGCACGTGGCAGCCCCGGGCGCGGGTCTCCTCGGCAAGCACGCCACCCAACTCCTCGACGAGGGACGGGTTCCACGTGGCCCCCAGTGCCGAGCCGCAGGGAAGGCAGAGGGCCGGGGTACCGGTGCCCAGCAGGCCCGTCCCCCTGGCACCGTTGGGACCGTCGGTGAGCTTGAGGGCGGGGATGCCGAGCCGGTCGACCGGGTTCACGCTCCACATGTCCCGCCCCGTCATCAGGGCGACCTTCTCCTCGAGGGTCAACTCGCCCAGGAAACGGTCCGTGCGTTCGCCCGTCGTCTCTGTCATCGTGACCGGATCATCGCCCAACCTGCCCGCCCGCCCCAAGACGCGCCGATTCTGACGCCCCGTTAGATTCGATGCGGATGCACCGGTAGCCTCGATCCATGCTTGATCTCCTGATCCGCGGTGGAACCGTCGTGGACGGCACCGGCACGCCGGGCGTGCGGGCCGACATAGGGATCATGGACGGGCGCATCGCGGCCGTCGGCGACATCGCGGACAGTGCGACCAGGGTGATCGACGCCCACGGCCTCGTGGTGTGCCCTGGTTTCATCGACCCACACACCCACTACGACGCCCAACTGCTCTGGGACCCTTCGGCCACGCCGTCGTGCTTCCACGGCGTGACGAGCGTGATCATGGGCAACTGCGGGTTCAGCCTCGCCCCGATCGGCGACGAGTCCGACGCCACCTACCTGGGCGCCATGATGGCCAGGGTCGAGGGCATGTCGCCGGCCGCCCTGGCAGAGGGCGTCGACTGGAACTGGCGCTCCTTCGCCGACTACCTGGACCGCCTCGACGGCAACCTGGGCGTGAACGTGGGAGCCATGATCGGCCACTGCGCACTGCGCCGCGCCGTGATGCACGACGACTCTGTCACCCGTGAGGCATCCGACGACGAGATCGCCGAGATGAAGGGGCTGCTGGCCGCTGCGATCCAAGCCGGCAGCCTGGGCTTCTCGACCACACGGTCGTATACGCACAACGACGGCGACGGCGTGCCCGTGCCCTCACGCGTCGCATCGGAGGCAGAGGTGGTCGCCCTGGCGGGCGTGTGCGCCGACCACCCCGGCACGACGCTGGAATGGGTGGCCGACGGCTGCATGAACAACTTCAGAGACGACGAGATCGACCTCATGGCCCGCATGTCGCTGGCCGCCCGCAGGTCGATCAACTGGAACGTGCTCACCATCGACTCGGCCCGACCCGGGGACTACCGCCAACAGATGGACGCCAGCCGGCAGGTGGCCGAGCGGGGTGGTCGGGTGGTGGCGCTGACCATGCCGATCCTCGTCGGGATGAACATGCACTTCCACTCCTTCTGCGCCCTGTACTCGCTCCCGGACTGGGCCCCGATTATGGGCCTGCCTGCCGAAGAGAAGATGGCGAAACTCCGGGACCCCGAGGTCCGGCGCTTCATGGAGCAGCGTGCTGCGTCACCCGAGGCAGGCGTGTTCTCCCGGCTGACCGGCTGGGGCCTCTACCGGATCGGCGACACCTTCTCGGCAGCCAACGAGGGCCTGAAGGGCCGGACGGTCGGCGACATCGCCCGCGAGCGCGGCCAACGCGACTTCTACACCCTGCTCGACATCGTGCTGGCCGACGACCTGCGCACCGTGCTCTGGCCCGGCCCGACCGACGACGACCCCTCCAGTTGGCTGATGCGCCAGGCCGCCTGGGACGACGAGCACGTCATGATCGGTGGTTCCGACGCCGGCGCCCACCTGGACCGGATGGCCGGCGCGTCCTACACGACGGAGTGGCTGGACGACTGCATCCGCGGCCGACGCCTCGCCGGCCTAGAGCGCGCGATCAACCACATGACCGACGTACCGGCCCGGTTCTTCGGGCTGACGGAACGTGGCCGGGTAGCCGAGGGCTGGCACGCCGACCTGGTCGTGTTCGACCCGGAGACGATCGGTGCCGGAGAACTGCTCATGCACCACGACCTGCCGGGTGACGGCCCACGCCTCTACTCGGAGGCGCGGGGAATCGCCTCGGTGATCGTGAACGGTGTCGTCACCGTGGACGACGGTGCGCTCACGGGCGTCCTGCCTGGCAGGCTCCTGCGCTCGGGACGCGACACCGAGACCGTCCCGATCCCTGCCGACCTCTGACGCCGAGCTCTGACAGGCCGGCGGGGCGGAATCACCGCTCGGGTGGTTCGGGCACCTTCACCCCGGGTGGCACCCGGGAGTAGTGGTCATGGACCGCCGAGAACCTGCCCCGACCGCCGGTGATCGACCTGAGGTCGATGGCATACCGCAACATCTCCGACTCGGGGACCGTGGCACTGACAACCTGCTCTCCCCAGTCGCCGAGGATGGAGCCCTGTACGGTCGCCCGCCGCGACGACAGGTCACCCATCACGTCGCCCAGGCACTCGGCAGGGACGGTCACCTCGACCGCTATCACCGGTTCGAGCACCACCGGCGAGCCCTTGGCGAACGCCTCCTGGAACGCCAGGCGGCCGGCCATCTTGAAGCTCATCTCCGACGAGTCGACGGAGTGGTGCCTGCCGTCGAAGACCGTGGCCCGGATGTCGACGACCGGATAGCCCGAACCGCAGCCGTGGTCCATCGCGTCGCGTATGCCCGCCTCGACCGCCGGTATGTACTGGCGGGGTATCACCCCGCCCCTCACCTCGTCCACGAACTCGAAGCCGGCACCAGGGAGCACGGGCTCGATACGGATCGACGCCACGCCGAACTGGCCGTGGCCGCCACTCTGCTTCTTGTACTTCCCCTCGGCTGTGGCCGGGCCTGTGATCGTCTCCCTGTAGGCCACCCGTACGTCCTCGGTGTCGACCGTGACGCCGAACTTGCGTTCCAACTTCGAGATCACGCTGCGCAGATGCGATTCGCCGAGGCCCGAGAGCAGCGTCTGGCGGGTCGCCTCGTCGCGGTGCACCCGTAGCACCGGGTCCTCCTCGACTATCCGGTGGAGGGCGTTGGCCAACTTGTCCTCGTCGGTGCGGCTCCGTGCGGTGACAGCCGTCGACATCACCGGTGTGGGGAAGACGATGGGCGGTGCCTGGGCCCGTCCCGCCCCGGACAGGCTGTCGCCGGTGAGCGTGGCCGCCAGCTTCGCAACGGCACCGATGTCGCCGGCCAGCAGTGCGTCGACCTCGACGGAGTCCCCGCCCTGGAGGGTCATGATCGCCCTCAACCTCTCGTCGTCACCTGTGCGGCTGTTGGTGAGGTGGATGTCCCGCCGGATGGAACCCGTCAGGACCCTGAAGTACGAGACATGGCCCAGGTACGGGTCGACGGCCGTCTTGAACACCTGGATGAGGGGGTCGGCGTCCGGGTCGGGTGTCAACGGGGTCTCGGTGGTACCGACCGTGATGGTCACGGGAGGCCGGTCGAGGGGCGATGGCCCGACCTCGACGATGTAGTTGCACAGCCGGTCCACGGCGATGGGGATCGTCGCGGAACCGCAGACCACGGGGAAGACGGTGCCTGCGGCCACACCCCGGCCCATGACCCTCTCCAACTCCTCCACGGACGGGATGTCCCCGTCCAGGTAGCGCTCCAGCAGGGCATCGTCGGCAACCACGATGTTCTCGACCAGCGCATCGTGGATCCTGGCTTCGCACTCCTCCATTTCCTCGGGGATCTCGCCCAACTCGGCATGGCCGCTGTCATAGATCCACGCCGTGTCCGTCAGCAGGTCGGCGATCCCGTGGAACCCCTCGGCCACGCCTATCGGAATCTCCAGGGGTGCCACACCTGCGCCGAACGTCTCCTGCAGATCGGCTAGGACGGTCTCGAAACTGGTGTACTCGCGGTCCAGCTTGTTGACGAACAGGAGCCTCGGAAGGGACCGGGAGGCTGCCTGGCGCCACAGGTCGACGGTTGCGTGGTCCAGGCCGCTGGATGCGTCGACAACGAACACGGCCAGGTCGGCCACCGCCATGGCGCCCACGGCCTCTCCTGCGAAGTCGAACGCTCCCGGCGTGTCGAGCAGGTTGATCTTGTGGCCCTGCCACTCCAGCACGGCCAGTGCGGTCGTCAGGGAATGGCCGATCTCCTTCTCCTCGGGCTCGTGGTCGCAGACCGTGGAGCCGTCCTCGACCCGGCCCACACGGCTGAGAGCACCCGCCCGGAACAGCATGGCCTCGGCCAGGGACGTCTTACCCGAGCCCGGTGGACCCACGAGGGCCACGTTTCGAATCCGGTCAGGCGCAAAGGCCTTCACAGCAAACCCCCTTGCCGACGGGAAGGGGCGAAATGCCCGCCGTCGGCCTCGTCCGGTATGGGCGCCCGACCGTACTGCGCCAGTTCGACCTCCGCCAGAGGTCCACCGGCCGACATCCTCACCCGCTACCCGCTACCCGCTACCCGCGTAGTGTGTCGTCATTC
>DQOF01000015.1 GCA_015658775.1 Acidimicrobiia bacterium
CGCGCCACATAACGCGCCTCTCTCGCCCTCGTAGCTCAGTCGGATAGAGCGACCGCCTCCTAAGCGGTAGGCCACAGGTTCGATTCCTGTCGAGGGCGCCATGAGCACAACAGACACGACAAGCGACACACGAGAGGCGGCCGACGGCCGGGGAGACCATGTTCCCCCCTGGTTCACGGCCGCCCTGGCCGTGCCCTACACCGACGAGGCGGTCACCGTCGTCGGCGTGGACATCCACTACCTGGCATGGGGCGAGCCCGGCCGGCCGGGGTTGGTGTTCGTGCACGGCGGTGCAGCCCACGCCCACTGGTGGACCCACGTGGCCGCCCAGTTCGCCGGCGTCTACAGGGTCGCCGCCATAGACCTGTCGGGCCACGGTGACAGCGGGCGGCGGGACTACTACTCCCTGGCGACGTGGTGCGAGGAGGTTGTGACGGTCGCAGAGGACGCGGACATGGCCGGGCCGCCGATCGTGATCGGCCACTCCATGGGTGGGTTCGTCGCCCTGGCCACGGCTGCCACCCGGGGCGACCAGATCGCGGGCGCGGTCATCCTGGACTCGGCGGTGACGGCGCCCGACCCCGAGATGGAGACCGGCCGACGCAGCGAGTTCACCAACTCCAAGGTCTACCCCGACACCGAGACGGCCATCGCCCGCTTTCGCACCGTGCCCGAGCAGGACCACTACGAGCCGTTCGTGATGGCCCACGTCGCTGCCAACTCGCTTGTCGAGGTCGACGGCGGTTTCACCTGGAAGTTCGACCCACGCATCTTCCTACCTGCCCGCTCGGCGGCCCATGACCTGCTACCCCGCGTCGCCTGCCGCATCGCCCTGTTCCGGGCCGAGAACGGCCTCGTCACCGCCGACATCGGTGCCTACATGTACGAGCGGCTCGGACGGGTGGCGCCGGTGATCGAGATCCCACTGGCCGGCCACCACCTCATGCTGGACCAGCCCCTGCTGGTGGTCACGGCGCTGCGCACCCTCCTGGCCGACTGGGAGCACTCGGTGCCCTTCGAGCGCGACTGACCTCCGCACTGCCCCTGCTCCTCCACGTCGCCAGCCACAGCATCGGACACCTCACGCCCACTACCGTGCGGCCCCATGAGCATGCGACTCTTCGACACCGCCCGCGGCGAGGTCGTCCCGTTCCAACCCGGCTCGTCGGTGTCCATGTACGTGTGCGGCATCACGCCCTACGACGCCACCCACCTCGGCCACGCCTTCACCTACCTCACATTCGACCTGGTCATCCGGCGCCTGGAGGACCTGGGACACGAGGTGCGCATGGTCCGCAACATCACCGATGTGGACGACTCGATCCTCGGCAAGGCCAGGGAGATCGGCGTGCCCTTCATGGACCTGGCAGCCGACGAGATGGACAACTTCCACGATGACCTGGCTGCACTCGACCTGCGCCCGGCCCTGGCCGAACCGACGGCTACCGGGTCGATCCGGGCGATGCTCGACCTGATCGGCCGGCTCGAAGCGGGAGGGCACACCTACACGGTCGAGGGCACCACCTTCTTCGACATCTCGACCTACTGCGACTTCGGCTCGATCTCCGGCTACGACGAGGCCACCATGCTCGGCCATGCCGCCGAGCGGGGCGGCCACCCCGACGACCCCCGACAGCGCAACCCGCTCGACTTCGTGCTCTGGCAGGCGAGCGCCGACGATGAGCCGTCATGGGACTCGCCGTTCGGCCCCGGACGTCCCGGCTGGCACATCGAGTGCTCGGCGATGGCGATGGCCGAACTCGGTGACACCATCGACCTGCACGGCGGTGGCGACGACCTGGTCTTCCCGCACCACGAATGCGAGTCCGCCCAGAGCCGGGCGGTGACCGGCGAGCCCCTGGCCCGGCACTGGATGCACGTCGGCATGGTCGCCTATGAGGGCGTCAAGATGTCGAAGTCGCTCGGCAACCTCGTGTTCGTGCGAAACCTGCGCCACCTGCACGATCCTCGGGCGATCCGCCTGGCTCTCCTGGCACACCACTACCGGGCCGGCTTCGAGTGGTTCGACTACGACATCGACGACGGCATCACCAGGCTCGACCGCCTCATCACCGCCTCGAGGCGCCCACGGGGGCCCAACCCGGCGCCAACGCTGGCCGCCGTCCGGTCGGCCCTCGACGACGACCTCGACACGGCTGCGGCCCGCGACGCCATCGACGTTCTGGCCGGGGCGATCCTGGCGGGCTCCGGCGAGGACCCCACGGCAGCCTCTGGGCTGGCCACGGCAGCCGGACTGCTGGGCGTCCGACTCGACAGCACGGTTCCCGAGTCGTGGAAGCGGACCACCTGAACGGGTCGGCCGCCTGACTCACCGGCCGGGCCCCCGGGCGCTCCCCGTGCAACCTCCCGGCAACCCCCCGTGCAACCTCCCGGCAACCCGGCCGACGTCGCGTATCCTGACCCGGTGCTGCGCTTCACGAACAGCCTCACAGGCGTCAAGACAGAGTTCACCCCCCGCGACCCGGGGAAGGCGTCCGTCTACTGGTGCGGCCCGACCGTCTACGACGTACCCCACCTGGGCCACGCCCGCAGCACGCTGGCGTTCGACGTGCTCGTCCGGTACCTCCGCTGGTCCGGCTACGACGTGTGTGCCGTGTCCAACATCACCGACATCGACGACAAGATCATCGCCAGGGCCGCCGAAGAGGACACCACCGAACCCGACCTGGCCGCCCGCTACGAGCAGGCGTTCATAGGCCAGATGGACCTCCTCAACATCGCCCACCCCGACCTGCGGCCACGGGCCACCGAGTACGTGGACCAGATGATCGCCATCGTGTCGGACCTGCTCGACAGGGGCATGGCCTACTCCACGGACTCGGGCGTGTACTTCGACGTGGACCGGCTGGCCGACTACGGCGCCCTGGTCCACCGGTCGACCGACGACCTCCGTGAAGGCGCCGGCGCCAGGGTCGACGTCGACGGGGAAAAGCAGGATCCCCTCGACTTCGCCCTCTGGAAAGCCGCCAAGGCCGGCGAGCCGACCTGGGACTCGCCGTGGGGACCGGGCCGCCCCGGCTGGCACATCGAGTGCGTTGCCATGTCCCTAGACCTGCTCGGCGACGGTTTCGACATCCACGGCGGCGGCGACGACCTCATCTTCCCCCACCACGAGAACGAGCGTGCCGAGGCGCTGGGCTGTGGCCGGGCCTTCGCCGGCCACTGGGTGCACAACGGCATGGTCCAGGTGGGCGGCGAGAAGATGTCCAAGTCGGTCGGCAACTTCACGACCCTCGGCGACCTCCTGGACTCCTGGGATCCCAGGGCGCTCCGGCTGCTCGTACTCCAGACCCACTACCGCCGCACCATGGAGATCGGATCCGGCACACTCGACCAGGCGGTCGCCGCGCTGGGACGCCTCGACACCTTCGCCGATCGCTCGGCAGCCGCCGACCTGCCCGACGCCGCCGCCGACGAGCAGACGGTCGAGCGGTTCCGGTCGGCAATGGACGACGACCTGGGCACACCGTCGGCGCTGGCCGTGCTGTTCGACGCCGTGCGCGACGGCAACCGTGCGATCGACATCGAGGACCTCGGATCGGCAGCAGCCCTGGCCACGGCGGTCGTGTCGCTGGCCTCGGTGCTGGGCCTCGAGCTGGGTACCGGCGGATCCTCGGCGGCAGACCCCGAGGCCGTCGAGATCGGCGGCCTGATCGCCGACCGGGGAAGGGCCAAGGCCGCGGGGGACTACGCCGAGGCGGACCGCATCCGTGACGACCTCACCGCCAGGGGAATCCTGCTGGAGGACACCCCGAACGGCACCACCTGGCGCCGAACCTGGAACCGGTCGCGCTGACTCCTAGTTCCGGGGAACGTCCGCCCAGGGAATGTCCTTGTCGACCCTCACGTCGCCGGGCAGGCCCAGCACCCGCTCGCCCAGGATGTTGCGCATGACCTCGGATGTTCCGCCCTCGATGGTGTTGGCCCTGGACCGGAGGAACGCATACCTCGGATGTGCACCGGGGCCCCGGAGGCCGTCGGACCTCTTGCGGTCATACCCCGCCTCGTAGAGCAGCCCGCCCGCTCCCAGGATGTCCATGCAGGTCTCGTAGATGTGCTGGTTCATCTCGGCCGACATGAGCTTGCCCACCGAACCCTCCGGGCCGGGGTTGCCGTCCCTGCTGGCCTCGCGTGCACGCCAGTTCGTGAGCCGAAGAGCCTCGGCCCGAGCCCAGAGACCCGCGACCCGGTCCCTCAGGACCGCGGCAATGACCGGATCCAGTTCGTCCCGATGGTCCTCCCACACGCTGATCAGGTCCTTGATGGGACCCGACCCCTTCCTGGGGACACCACCGCCGAGTGCCACCCGCTCGTTCATGAGGGTGGTCACCGCTGCGCCCCAACCACCGCCGACGCCGCCGAACACGCGGTCGTCAGGTATCCGGACATCGGTGAGAAAGACCTCGTTGAACTCGGCCTCGCCGGTTATCTGGTGGAGTGGCCTGACCTCTACGCCCGGTGAGTCCATGTCCAGGAGGAAGTACGTGAGCCCCTTGTGCTTGGGCTGGTCGGGGTTGGTCCTGGCCACCAGCATCCCCCACTTCGACACGTGGGCGAGGGTGGTCCAGACCTTCTGACCGTTGACGATCCACTCGTCGCCGTCCCGCTCGGCCCTGGTCGACAGGCCTGCCACGTCGGAGCCGGACCCCGGCTCGCTGAACATCTGGCACCAGATCTCCTCGCCGGTGAACATGGGCCGTAGCAGGCGCTTCTGCTGTTCGTCGCTGCCGTAGGTGAGCACCACCGGCCCACCCATTCCGATACCAATCGGGTTGACGGTCAGGTCGTTGTAGGTCACCCCGGCCGAGCGCAGTTCCGCGTCGACCGCTGTCTGGAGGCGTCGGCTGGAGAGGCCGAGACCACCCAGGCCCACCGGAAACTGGACCATGGCCAGGCCCCGGTCGAACTGGGCGCCCCTGAACTCGAACTGGTCGACCTCGCCGGGCGGCACTTCCGCGACCAGCTGTCGTGCGAGGCCTCTCACATCGGCGTCGGTGATATCGCCGGAATCTGTTGAATCTGCCATGGTGCGTGCTCTCAGCGTGGACGTCCGGGGCCGGTGGCGGCCGACCGGGAACCTACCAAGTGGTAGTCGGGACGATGAAGCCGGGGGTCTCGCCAGGCGTCTCGCCAGTGGATGGGTACCAGTGGATGGGTGCCGCGAATCGGGCCCGGTCCCCCAGGGCACATCCCTCAGGGCACGTCCCTCAGTGCGTAGAGGTAGCCGTCGCGGGAACCGATGTAGACGGTGCCGTCCCACACCGCCGCCGACGCCTCGATGCACTTCCCCGTCGGAACCTGCCACAGTTCGGTCGGCGGCATCGCCGTCTGCGCGACGTCGAATGCCCGCACCCGGCCCGAACAGTCACCGATGACCAGGACGTCATCGACGATCGTGGGCGACGACCACACCGGCCCAGGCAGGTCCAGCGACCAGCGGATGGCGCCACTCGCCCTGTCTATGCCGTGCACCCTGCCACTGGCTGTGGGCACGATCACGAGGTCGCGGTGCACCGCCGGCGTGGCCCACACGCCCGAGCCCACGAAGGGCCTGTCGGTGACGGCCCAGACCAGCGGATCGTCGGGTCGACCCGGGTCCAACTTGAGGATCTGGCCGAGTTCCTGTGAACGTCCGGTCTCGCGCTCGTATTCGACGCCCACGTAGAGCATCCCCTCGTCGTCGGGGACGAGGGTGGCGTCGATGTCGTCGCCGGCCCAGAACCGGAACACCAGGGTCGGCTCGACACCACCGGCCAGGCCGGCGATGTCCCAGCCCTGCACGAGGCCGCCGGAGTTGGCGAAGTAGAGGGTGTCACCGACGATCACGGGCGAGTTCTCGATCGACACGTTCGTCCCCACCTCGGCCAGCAGGTCGTCGTCCCAACCCGCCACGTCCCACACGAGTTCCGGGTCGACCACCACCAGGCCGTCGTCCCCGTAGGACCGGTTCAGCCGCACCACGTGGAACCGGCTGTTCTCGCCACCCTCGAACAGGTGGTCGTCGACAACCAGCGGAGATGCGTCCCAGTCGTTGTTCCACAGCCGCGGCGCGGTGTCGGCCGCGTCGAGGACCCAGAGCTCCACCGGCCTGTGCCGGTCGATCGCCAGCACCCTCAGGCGGTCGTCGCGGGAACCCACGTATACGAGCGGAAAGCCATCGGGGTCGACCGTCACGGACCCCTTGATGATGTCGGCCGTGGCGAAGTCGGGCAGGAGCCGCTCGCCGGTTGCACCGTCCAGGAAGTGGACACGGGCGTCGTAGGCGCCGAACACGACCCAGGTGCGACCGTCCCGCTCGAACACCGCCGGCTGGCCTGTCCAGCCCAAACCACACCACTCGTCGGTGACGCCGGCAACGCTCGACATCGAACACATCGGGCCATCCACAGGAAACCTCCATGCCACCACAGGGTCGAGGGGAACCGGTCCGGTGCCGTGCCAGCGACGGGTCGGTGAGCCCCTGAAGGTGAGGACTCCGGGCACGACGTCTCCCCAGGGATCCCCCATCGAGGTCGGGTCCACCCAACCGGCGAATGGTCGGGTGGTGGTTGGAGGTGTGGTCGGCGTAGAGGTCCCCGGGTCACTGACGGGCGTCGTTGTCGGGGTCCCCGCGGAAAGGGTGAGCGTCGTGGTAGAGGCGGGAGCAGGGGCAGAAGCAGTGGCAGTGGCGGAATTCGTCGGAGAGGAGGCCGTGGTCTCCGAGGTCGCATCAGGGGCGGATACGCGGTCAGGCGCGCCGGGCTCCGACGGATCGGCTGCCGGCCAGGCCAGCACGACGGCCACCAACGCTGCAGAGGCGACGACCCATGACCGGACCGAAAGCCGCCGCCCCACGGCTACGACCTGTCCGGATCAGGCGACGGGCTCGGGCTCGGGCTCCCCGAGGGGCAGGTGCTCGTCGGCGTACTCGTCAAGGTGGTCACGCTGGTCCCAGTCTTCCCCGTAACCCCCGTCGGCGCTCACGTCGGCACTCAGGTCCACATCGGACTCCCCACCTTGCGCCACCGGCCCCCCGCGCGATGTGGCCGGATGGCGGTCGACGCCCAGGAACGCCCTGGCGAGCAGGGGCATCCTGGTGGGATCGGGTACGTCCGGCGCCTCGGGTCGTGCGGTGCCCAGCGGGTGGGTCGCAGCCCTTATGGACCTGACCACCTCGGTAGAGCCGCCGGAACCGGCCGGAACCGTCGTCTCGGCGGGAGCCGCCGCCCTGCGTGCCAACTCCCGGAAGGGTGTCACCGTCTCACGTCGTCGGGGGGCGGCAGGCTGCCGGCGGGCAGGAGACTCAGCCGTGCGGTCCGGGAACTTCAGGAGCCTGCCGCCGGTGCGCTCGTCGACCAGGGTCCACCCCCCGGGAGCGCGCATGCGGTCGAAATGGGTGTCGCAGAGCACCATCCAACCCGGTCCGTCCAACTCGCCCAGGTCACGGATCGTGAAGGTGAGTTCCTGTGTGTCCACCACCACCAGCACGGCTGCACGACCGGCACAGGCGGGACGCATGCAGAGACGGCGCATGGTCAGAACGGTAGTGCCGGCCTCGGCGCGGATCGGGGACACCTGACAGACGTTCCAGCCAGGGGTAGCGGCGCCCTCGCCTAGGCTCACGGCCGTGCCCGACCTAGCCGCACCGGGGTTACCCGTCCTGGGCCTCGACGCCGACGACACCCTCTGGGAGAACCAGGTCAGGTTCGCCGCTGTCGAAGACAACTTCTGCGGCCTGGTGGCGCCGTGGGTCGAGGCCGAGGCGGCCCGTGTCGCACTGCTCGACACCGGCCGGGCCTACATCCGGCACCACGGCTACGGCGTCAACAGCTTCATCCTCTCGATGGTCGACACCGGCATACAACTCTCGGCGGGTTCGATCACCGCCGACGAGTTGGGTCTCATCCTCTCATGGGGGCACGACCTCATCGACTCGCCGGTCGAGTTGCTGCCCGAGGTCGCCGACACCCTCGCCGAGTTGGCCGATACACACCGCCTCCTGCTCATCACCAAGGGCAACCCCACCGATCAGCTCAAGAAGGTCACCGACAGCGGCCTGGCAGGCCACCTCTGGCAGGTGGAGGTGGTCGCAGAAAAGGACCCGGCCAGCTACGCCACCGTGCTGGAACGGCACGGCGTGGATCCGACGCGCTTCCTTATGGTCGGGAACTCGGTGCGTTCCGACGTGTTGCCGGTGCTGGCGATCGGTGGGCGGGCCGTACACGTGCCGCACGGCCTCTACTCGGCACTCGAGGAGGCCGATTGCCCAGAGCTGGACGGCTTCGACGTCCCGGTGCTGGATCGGCTCGCCGACCTACCCGGCCTGCTCGCCGACTGGCCCGGCCCGGCCCGGGACGACCCGGCCTGACCCGGACCCGGCCGTCACCGGCGGTATGCCCCATGTGCCACCGCCCCCGCCATCACCGCAGCCACGTCGACCACGCGTGGTCCGTCGCGTCGGACCGCAAGGGTTGCCCGGGCGCCGGCGTGGAGACGCCGCTTGCGCTCGCCGTCGAATGCCAGGAGCACGGGCCCGTCGACGTCCACCTCCTCGCCCAACTCCAACCTGCGTACCTCGGCAAGGCCCAGGTCGTCGAAGTGCCCGGGTGCCGTCGGGGCCCTCACAACGGTCGGGCACTCAACCGGTGGTCCGAACCTGAGCAGCAGGCCGGCGTCGTCAGCCACCGACACCGGGTCCACGAACCCACCCACCCCCGCAAAGCCGACAAGCACCGGGTCGGCCCGGGTGAGCACCGCCAGACGCAGGGTGTGCGGGTCGAACAGCTCGAACGACCCGACGTAGGGGTCATCGACGGCCACCACGTCCACAAGGGCGAGGTCGGGGTGACTGCCACCGGGGTCGTCGGGATCGTGGACGACGAGGCGCACCACCTTCGAGGAGGTGGCCGTGTCGTCGGGGCTGCAGAGGCCGGTGGCCAGATGGCCGGCCGCCGACCCGGCGACGGTCGGCTCTACGAAGATCGGGAAGGCGTTGTTCGTCCCCGTGGACACGGGAATCACCGGCAGGTCTGACCACGCCCGCGCGGCTGCCCTGTTGGTCCCGTCCCCGCCGAGCACCACGACCACGGCGCACCCCATCGACCGCATCGCGGCCACGGCGGACACGGTGTCCTCCTCGCTGAAGCGCATCGGCTCATCGACCCACACAAGGTCCAGGCCCCTGATCGTCTCCGTGGCACGGCGCACGATGTCGTGGGGATCCCGGTGGACGACGAACCGGTTCGCCCCCGACTCCCGCGCGCCCAGCACCACCCTCCGGACGGCGTTGGCCTTCACCTCCACCGTCACGGTGGCGGCGGCAGCTACGGCCCGACGCACGTCGGTGCCGGCGCGGGGGTTCACGATCAGGCCTATCGGCGCTACGGATGCTGCCACGGCAGCCGACCGTACCGGCAGCCGCTGCGTGGCTCCCAACGGGACCGGCGTAGGTTCAAACGGGAGATGAACGACCATCCCGACGAGGCCGACCCACCCGACCCGGGCCCACGGGCATCTCGCCTACAGGCACGCCGCGCCCGCCTCCGACAGCGGCCCGACTATCCCCGGCTGGTCCTCTTCGTGGCCCTGTTCGGCACGGCTGCCGGCAGTTACCCGGTCACGGTGCTGTCGGCCTCGCTGCCGAGGATCGCCGAGAACCTGGGCACCTCCGACAACACGATCACCTGGGTCATAGCAGCCCCGCTCCTGGCGTTCGCCGTCTCCACACCGATCGCAGGGAAGATGGGCGACCTCTACGGCCACCGGCGCACATACCTGTGCGGCTTCCTGGGAGGCAGCATCCTGGCGTTCGCCACCGCCCTTGCGTGGGACGCCACATCCCTGATCGCCCTGCGAACCCTCGCCCAGACGGCCACGGCCGTGTCGGGACCATCGGCCATGGCGATGATCCTGACCACCTACCCGAAGCGGGACCGCTCGCGGGCGCTGGGAATCTGGGCCGCGGTCGTGGCCCTGTCGCCGGCAGTCGGCGTGGTCACGGGCGGCCCGCTTATCGAGTGGCTGGGCTGGCGTGCCCTCTTCGTGGTCCAGGGGTTGACGGTCGTCCTGGCCCTCGTCGCCGCAGTCCAGGTGGTTCCCGAGACCCGGACGAGGCCCGGCACGCGCTTCGACATCCCGGGCTCAGCCACGCTCGGCATCGGGGTCACCGCCCTGTTGATCTGCATCAACCGCGGCATCGCATGGGGGTGGAGCCATCCGCTCGTGATGGCCACCCTCGTGCTCTCGCCGATGGCCCTGCTGGCCTTTGCCCGGATCGAGGCCACCAGCAGCAGCCCCCTGCTACCACCCCACCTCCTGAGGCGCCGCTCCTTCATGCTGCCGATCCTCTCCCAGGCCATGCTCCAGTCGGGCTACATGGGGGCCATGGTGATGGCGCCGTTCCTGCTCGAACGCCGCTGGGGCTTCCGGCCCACGGTCATCGGGCTGCTCATGCTGCCCAGGCCGCTCTCGTTCGCCCTGTCCGCACGGATCGGAGGCATCCACGACCCGCTACGCGGTGCCAGACGGGTGGCTGTGACCGGGATGCTGGTGTTCGCCGGAGCGATGGTCCTGGCGGGCATAGGCGCCCAACAACGATGGCTGCCCGTCTTCATCCTGGGTGCCGCCCTGGCTGGAGCAGGCAGCGGCTACCTGCGCCCCGCCATAGCCAACTCGGTCACGCTGGCGGCCGGCGACGACGACCTGGGCATCGCCGGCGGATTCCTCAACATGGTCCAGCAGATCGGTGCGGCGATCGGGATCACCGTCCTGACAGCGCTCATGGCCGACACCGTAAGCGGCACCCGCTTCCTTTTCCTGCACCTGCTGGCCGCCGGAATGGCCGTGTCGGCGGCTGCCCTGGCCTCGCGCATGGACGACGGTCGCCCGGGCGCGGAACCGCTCTACGAATAGTCGTAGAACCCCCGCCCGGTCTTGCGACCCAGGCGGCCTGCGGCGACCATCCGCCTGAGCAGCGGCGGCGGGGCGTAGGAGGGATCGCCGTACTCGGCCAGGAGCGTCTCGCCCACCAACAGCATGGTGTCGAGGCCGATCAGGTCGCTCAACACCAGCGGCCCCATCGGGTGGCCGGCACCCAGGGTCATGCCCGTGTCTATGTCCTCGGCCGAGGCGTGACCGTCCTCGAGCATACGCATGGCGGCGAGCAGGTACGGAACCAGCAGCATGTTGACCACGAACCCTGCCCGGTCCTTCGCAGCCACGACAGTCTTGCCGAGGACGTCGGTGGCGAAGGCTGTGACGCGGGCGGTGACCGCATCGTCGGTGCGCACCGACGGGATCACCTCGACCAGGGCCATCACCGGCGCCGGGTTGAAGAAATGCATGCCGACCACGTTCTGGGGTCGACCGGTCTGCATGGCGATGTCGATGATGGGAATCGACGAGGTGTTGGTCGCCAGGATCGCATCGGGTGATGTGACGATGGCGTCCAGGTCCCTGAAAATCGCGGCCTTCAGGTCGAACGACTCGACCACCGCCTCGACCACTAGGTCGCAGTCGGCCAGGTCGGCGAGGTCGGTGGTGAACGACAGGTTGGCGAGGGTCGAGGCATGGGCGGCCTCGTCGATCTTCCCCCGATCGAGTGCCCGCCCCAGTGAGCGCTCTATGCCCGCACGACTCTTCTCGGCGAGCTCCGGGCTGATCTCGCGTACGACGGTCGGCAGACCCGACCTCGCCGTCACCTCGGCGACACCGCCACCCATCTGTCCGCCTCCGACTATGCCCACCCGTCGGATGCCTGAGTCGGAAACGCCCGCTGTCTCGCTCGCCATCTCACCGACCATGACCTGCTCCTCCTCGTCCCGACCCGTCTCAGGCCTCGGTGATCGTGACCGACTCGATCACGACGTCGGTGAGCGGACGGTCGCCGGGACCGGTCGCCACCTGCTCGATTGCCTGGGCCACCTCGAATCCGCTGACGGCCTTGCCGAACAGCGAGTAGCTGGGAGGCAGCCTTACACCACTGGCGCCCGTGATCACGAAGAACTGGCTGCCGTTGGTGTTCGGCCCGGCGTTGGCCATGGCCAGCGATCCGAGCTCATAGCGGCCCGGTGCCGGCAGCTCGTCCTTGAAGCGGTAGCCGGGGCCGCCGCTGCCGGAGCCCTCAGGGTCGCCGCCCTGGATCATGAACCCCTTGATGACCCGGTGGAACACGATGCCGTCGTAGTACCGCCAGCGGGCGAGGAACACGAAGTTGTTGACCGTCTCCGGGGCCCTTATCGGGTCCAGGTGGATGGTCATGGTGCCCAGCGACGTGACCATCTCGGCGGTGTAGGTCTTCTCCACGTCTATGCCCATCGGCGGCGGAGCGTCGAAGGTCGTGCGGCGTTCACCCGGACCGTCGGGGCCGGGCAGGTTCTCGGTCATGTGCTCTCTCCAGTGGCGCTGGTCGCCTTCGTGACACCGGGCAGGCTACGGGCAGGATCCGGGGGTCACCCCCACGCGCGCGGGCCTTGGTTAGGGTGCCGCGCATGGCACCCGTGCCGCAGCTGAGAGGCGGAAGGATTCTCTACTCCGCCCGTGGCCCTACGGCGTTGCCGGCGACCACACACGCCGAGCCGCTTGAACTGGTCACGCTGGTCTGCACTCCCTGCGAGGTCAGGTGGCGCGGGCGACCCTCGGAACCGTGCTGGTCGTGCGGGGCCCACGGCCTCCGACCGGCCGGCACCACCCTGGTCCGGGACTGAGAAGCCTGCACCCGGCGGTCCCGCAGGCCGTCCGGATCGCCGGCTCTCTCCCGCCCGGCCCTTCCTGTCCGGCCCTTAGAGGGCCAGTTCCAGCATCCTGACCCGCTTCGCGCCGCCCTCGGTGTCCTGCTCGCCGACCGAGCTGAACCCGAACCGTTCGTGGAATGCGAGCGACCTCTCGTTGGGCGGAACCACGTTGACCTCGGCACACAACACCGTGTGGCCATCGGAGGCTGCGGCAAAGGCTGTGTAGAAGGCACGACCCAGGCCGAGGCCCCACGCTGCCTGATCGACCACCACGCGGTCCACGTAGAGGAACCTGTCGTACCGCTCACAGAACCAGCCGTAATTGATGCTCCCGTACGCCAGCCCCGGACCCTCCAGGCCTATGAGAAACCCGACGAGCCGAACCCGGCCGACGGGCGACGACGGCTCGTCGGCTACCAGGAACGTGTGGGCCACGTCGGCGAACCAGGACAGGTCATCGGCCTCCAGGGCGTTGACGGCCGGCACTGCTGCATTGTTCATGGCGAGCACCGTGGTCAGGTCCGCCTCTGTCACCGGCCTCATGGCTTGTGTCAAAGCGCTGCCTCCCCATAATGATTTCATCATCACCGGCTCATAGTCTGACGCCATGAGCGACCTGACCGACACGACCACCCCTGCCGCCACCAGGACCGCTGCGCGGATGACCGACGGCACCAAGGTCTACGGCTCGGGAGACACCGAGGTCAGGGCACTCGACGGAGTCAGCGTCGGCTTCGAGGCGGGCCGCTTCACGGCCATCATGGGCCCCTCAGGATCGGGCAAGTCCACCCTCATGCACTGCGTGGCCGGACTCGACAACCTGACCTCCGGCACCGTGCACCTCGGCGAGGTCGAATTGGGCGGCCTCTCCGACCGTGAGTTGACCCTCCTTCGCCGCGAACAGGTCGGCTTCGTGTTCCAGTCGTTCAACCTGGTGCCGACGCTCACCGCGTCCGAGAACCTCACCCTCCCCCTGGACCTCGCAGGCAGGAAGCCCGACGACGAGTGGATGGACGGCCTCGTCACCTCCCTGGGGATCGCCGACCGGCTCGGGCACAGGCCGGATGAGTTGTCGGGCGGCCAGCAGCAGCGGGTGGCCATTGCGCGTGCCCTGGTGAGCCGACCGGCGATCGTGTTCGCCGACGAACCGACAGGCAACCTCGACTCACGGACCGGCGGCGAGGTGATGGACTTCCTGCGACAGGCGGTGGACGACCTGGGCCAGACGATAGTGATCGTCACCCACGACGCCGGATCCGCGGCCAGGGCACACCGTGTGTTGTTCCTCGCCGACGGCAGGATCGTCGAGGAGATGCGCGACCCCACCGCCGACGCCATCCTGGACCGCGTCAAGGACATCGGCAGCTGACCCGGTGTTCCACCTGACCCTCCGCAACATCAGCAGGCAGAAGTTGCGGTATGCCCTCACCACGTTCGCCGTTGTGCTCGGTGTGGCCTTCCTCTCCACCTCCTTCTTCCTGACCGACCGCATCCGCGACACGTTCGACGACCTGGCGGTCGACATCACGGGCGAGATGGACCTGGCCGTCCGCACGTCGGTCGGGGATGGCGAGCGGATCAACCGGCTCCCCGTGCCCGCCGACCTGGTCGAGGTGGTCACCACCGGCATCCCGGGAGTCGCCGCGGTCGAGCCACGCATCACCGCCTTCAATGTCGTGCCCATCTACCTGGACGAGGAGGGAAAGGCCACGGCTGTGACCTCTTCCGGTCCGCACCTGGGGCTTAACTACTCCGGCGTAGCCGGCCTCAACCAGCTCTTCATCGTCGAGGGGCGGGCACCGGAACGGGTCGGCAGCATGCACGATCCGGACACCATCGGCGAGTTCGTGCTCGATACGACGACCGCCGGGGCCAACGGCTTCAGCGTGGACGGGACATACACGATCAGCGCCAGAACGGGGAACCGCCTGTTCACCCTGGTCGGGCTGTTGAACTTCGGCTCCGCCGAGGAGAACAAGTCGGTGGGTGCCTCGATCACCGCGTTCGACGATCGCACGGCGCAGGAGTTCCTGGGGCGTGAGGGGCTCTTCGACCAACTCGCACTGACGCTCACGGCCGGTGCCGACGAGGCGACGGTCATGAAGCTGATCCAGACCGAGTTGGATGTCGCCACGGCGCGCTACCTGTCCTTCCTCGACACGCTGCCCGACGAACAGCGCGCGGCGCTGGCACCATTCGTGGAGGCCCAGCTCGAGGTGGTGACCGCCGAGACTCTCATCGAGGAGGACCGCGCCGACTTCGACCAGTTCATCTCGATCCTCTCCAATGTGCTCCTGGCATTCGCCGTGATCGCCGTGATGGTGAGCGCCTTCATCATCAACAACACGTTCTCGATCGTGCTCGGGCAGCGGGTGCGCGAGCTGGCCCTTCTGAGGTCCCTCGGCGCCACCGGTCGTCAGGTCAGCCGGTCCGTGCGACTCGAGGCGGCCGTCATAGGCATCGTGGCGACAGCGCTGGGGCTGGTCGGTGGCTACCTGCTGGCGTCGCTGCTCCGCTGGGTGCTGGTCAGCCTCGACTTCGGAAACCTCCCCGGCGCCATACCCATCAGGCTCCGGACGGTTGTGGTGGCTGCGGCGGTCGGCATCGGCGCCACCGTGCTCTCGTCGTTGGGTCCGGCCCGACGTGCCCGCAGCATCTCCCCGATAGCCGGCCTGCACGACCAGGTGCGCCTCACCCCCACCCGATTCCGGCGCCGGGTCCAGATCGGCGGTGCGGTGACCGCCGGCGGCCTCGTCATGCTGGCCGTCGGCATGGCTACCGAACTCGACACGAGGCCATTGCTCACAGCGTTGGGGGGCGGCGCCCTGTTCACCTTCATGGGCGTCTACCTGCTCAGCCCCGTGGTGGCGCGCCCGGTGGCCAACCTGGTGGGTCGACCCATCCAGCGCATCTTCGGGGTACCGGGCCGCCTGGCCCGGGAGAACGCCGGGAGGTCACCGCGACGCACTGCGGCGACGGCTGCGGCCCTGACGGTCGGCCTGGCGCTGGTGAGCCTGGCCGCCGTGGTCAGCGACTCCATGAAGGTCACCTTCGTGGAGGCCCTCGACGACGGTGTAGAGGCGGACCTGTTCATCTACATGAACTCGTTCAACCCGACAGCAGGCTTCTCACCCGAACTGGCCTCTGGTATCAGGACCGTGACCGTGGCCAGACCCGACCTGGTGGAGTCGACGCTGGCGTACCGCTTCGGATTCGGTGGCATGACCATCGGCGACTCGGTGAAGGACATCGTGAGCGTCGACCTGGCACTCCTCGACGACCACATGGACCTCCAGGTCGTGGAGGGCCGCTCGAACGGCCCGCACGGCGGGGACTCGGTCGGCGCGGTCCTCGTCCATGTCGACCCGGCTCAGGACCTGGGCCTCACGATCGGCTCGCCGGTCACGGCCGGGTTCGCCGGTGGCAGGACCGCGACCTTCACCGTGGCCGCCATCTTCGCCGACTCCACGATGCTCGGGAACTGGGTCATCGACGCTGCCGCGTTCGACCGGTACCTCCCCGACGCCCCCGACTCGTTCGTCTCGGTCGTCTACGCGGACGGCGCAGCTCCCGAGGTGGCCAGGGCGGCCGTGGAGGTGTTCACCGACGCCTACCCACAGGTCACCGTGGAGGACAAGGCCGAACTCCGGGCGACCACAGAGGCCCGGCTCGACCAGTTGCTGGCCATAATCACCGTGTTCCTGGGACTCTCCCTCTTCATCGCCGTGCTGGGCATCACCAACACCCTCGCCCTGTCGGTCTTCGAACGCACGCGGGAGTTGGGCCTGCTCCGGGCGGTCGGCATGACCCGCAGGCAGTTGCGGCGCATGATCCGCTGGGAGGCCGTGATCATCGCCCTGTTCGGCGGCCTGCTGGGGGTGGCAATAGGTGTGCTGTTCGGGATGGCGGCAATTGCCGCCATCCCCGAGACCTTCATCGACATCGTGTCGATCCCCGTGCAGAGGCTGGCGTTCTACCTGTTGATATCGGGCATGTTCGGAATGTTGGCGGCGATCTTCCCGGCACGGCGTGCATCAAGACTCGACGTGCTCGAGGCCATCGGCTACGAGTAGGCGGCCCGGGTCAGCCGAACCCCAGGGCGGCGAACAACAGACCCCAGCTGCTCATGGCCACTCCGATGCCCGTGAATACCACGCTTCTGGTGAGGTCGGCAGTCCGCGACTCGAACCGGGCGTCGAGCTTCTCGAACCGGACGTCGACCATCTCGAATCTGGTATCCACCTGATCTAGACGCCGGTCCATCTGGTCAAGCCGCGCGTCGATCCCGTCCAGCCTCTTGTCGATCCCGTCCAGGCGCGTCCCCAGGGCGAGCATGTCGTCGTGCGTCGCCGGCTCGTGGCCCGAGGCGCGTTCCAACATGTCCATCAGGACCTCGGCCGGCTGCTCGCCGAGCACCGTATCGAGCCGCTCGCGGAGCGACTGCTGATCTCGTTCATCGACCTTCATTGACCATCCTCGTTCTGCTTCAGGCAAGCCATTACGCAACGCGGACCAGCCCTCTCTGCAGCCCTGTGTGCGGGCAGGCCCACCACGGGTTGCGGCAGCTGATGCTGCGAGGTGTGCCGTCGGCGTGCCGGCGCGGTCGTGCCGGCAGGAGCGATGACTGGGCGGGGGAAGGTACAGGCGACCCTACCCGGGGGGTGGGACAGCCACCGATGGAACCACCGACTGGAGCAGGTCAGCCCACGAGCACCGACGGCAGCGGCTCGGCGTGCAGGACGGCGACCCTCCTGGTGGCCCGGGTGAGGGCGACGTAGAGGGCTCGCAGCCCCTGTACCTGCTCGCGCACGATGCGGGCGGGCTCGACCACGATCGCCGCATCCACCTCCAGGCCCTTGACCAGGGCCACGGGCACCACAGCCACACGGTGATCGAGCCCCCTGCGGGTGGGCCGGCCGAAGTCGACACCGGCAGCGGTGAGGGCAGCCTCGATGCCTGCGATCTGGGATCCTGCGGCGATGACCGCCAGGTTGCCCGCGTCGACGGCCTCCAACTCGGTTCGCACCGCCGCCGCCAGGTCGGCTTCGAGATCCACGATCGGCACGTACCGCGGTGGATCACCGTCGGTCCGTACCGACTGCGGTGGCACCAGGTCGGGGGCCGCCAGGGCCAACACGCGGGTGGCGACCTCCATGAGCGGCGCCGGTATCCGGTAGCTCACGGTGAGCTCGTTGCGTCGAGCCGGCCGCCGTGCAGGCAGGTGGTCCAGGATGCTGTCCCAGCCGTCGTGGGCCCATGCGCCGGTGGCCTGGGCTATGTCGCCGACGACCGTCATCGAGCCGTTGAGAGACCGGCGGTCGAGCATCCGGAGGTCCATCGGCGAGAGGTCCTGGATCTCGTCGACCACGATGTGGCCGTACGTCCGCACGGAGTCCTCGTCCCTCCTGCCGGGTCGGGGCCCGAGCACGGCCCGGGCCTCGTCGAGGAGCGTGGCGTCTGACGCCGACCAGAGGATGTCGTCGGGAAGGGGAACCCTCGGGCGGTACAGCGAGTCGACCTCGTCGTCGGTCAGGGCCGGGTCGGCGGCCCGCAGCAGTGCCCTGGAACCGAACAGGTCGTTGAGCAGCTGGGCCGGGCTCAACACGGGCCACATCCATTCCAGTGCCTCGCGGATGACGGGCTCACCGCGCAACCGCTCCCTCAGTCCCTCGGGATCGAGGTCGCTGCGCCCGCTGTCGGCCAACGCAGTGAAGAACTCGGCTTCCACGAACCGGCGTGCGGCGTTGTGGGTCCGGAAACGGCGCCGGGCCTCGGTGACGATGCGGCTCGTCACAGATGTCGACACGGTCAGCCACTGCAGGCCGTGGCCCACCCGGACATCGTCCCGCAACGGGCGCTGGCGGGTGCGAACGGCACGGGAGACGAGGCGCACCATGCGCAGGTCGCCCTTGAGGCGTGACACCGCCTCGACGTCACGGCGATCGTCGATGCGGACTCCACCGACCATGTCGCCGAGGGTGGCCAACTGCACCCCTGCCTCACCGAGGGACGGCAGCACCTGCTCGATGTAGGCGAGGAACAGGCGGTTGGGCCCGACGACCAGCACCCCCTGCCCGGCCAGCGGGAAGCGGTGGGTGTAGAGCAGGTAGGCGGCACGATGCAGGGCGACCACGGTCTTGCCGGTTCCCGGACCTCCCTGTACGGCGAGCACGCCGGGGAGGGGCGACCTGATTATCTCGTCCTGCTCGGCCTGGATGGTGCCGACGATGTCGCCGAGTCGACCGGTACGGGCCGACTCGAGGGCCACGATCAGTGCTCCGTGGCCGCGGAGCCTCTTGCCGTCGTCCTCCACGAACCGGTCCAGGTCCCCGAACAGCTCGTCCTCGAGGCCGAGCAGGGTGCGACCCCGGCTCACGAAATGGCGCCGACGCTGCAGGCCCATTGGGACAGGCCCGGTCGCCCGGTAGAACGCCTCGGCGACCGGGGCACGCCAGTCGACGACCACCGGATCCTGGTCGTCGTCCCAGACGCCCACCCGGCCTATGTAGTACCTGCCGCCGCCGGCCTCGGGCTCCTGGTCTATGCGACCGAAGATCAGCGAGGCGTCTCCCGTGTCGAGCTGCTGGAGGCGGAGCGCCACCGTCTCCCAGATGGCCTCCCGCTCGACCCGCGCCTGGTTGGTTCCCCCCTGGCCGACCTCGACCATCGACACCAACTCGAGGGCACGCTCGCGCGCCTCGTCCATACACAGGTAGGCGTGGTCCACGTAGGCCTGCTCAGCCTCGAGTTCCCGGTGGATGGTCCCCACCTCCTACGTCGGTTGGCCGCAGCCTGCCGGCCGCTTGTCGCTGGTGAACGCCGCCGGCTGGGGCGACTGGGTGGCAAACGGGGTTCGGACCCCGAAATCGGCGGAAGAACAATCCTATCGGTGGACCAAACCCCCACCACGGAGCAGGAAAACGCCGATAGTCGTGCGACGATGGCCTCCATGATCAGTGTCGGGCTCGTCCTTAGCGCCGGTGGGCTGCACGGCGCCGCCTTCCACGCCGGTTCGCTTGGTGCCCTGGCCGACGCCACGGGCTGGGATCCGCGCACCGCCGACGTCATCGTGGGCACGTCTGCAGGTGCCGCTACCGCCGTCGCCCTTCGGGCCGGCCTGGCGGCAACGGACCTGGCGGCAAGGTACGCCGGTGAACCACTCAGCGAAGAGGGGCAGGCCATCGTCGACCGGGTCACCACCCCGTTCGACCTGCCGGGTCCGGCGAGGCCGTCCGTACCGTGGCGGCCGGCCCGACCGACACTGCTGCTCCGTGAGCTGCTCGGCTCGGGCCGGCCCAGGCCGGTCGTCGCCCTTGCCGGGCTGCTACCCGAGGGCACGGTCGACGGGTCGTCGATCGCGGATCGGGCAGGGCAGATCCACCCGGAGCCGTGGCCGGAGCTCCCCACCTGGATCTGTGCCGTCGACCTCGACAACGGCCGACGCGTCGTGTTCGGCCGGGACGACGTCGAGGCGGACATCGGGTCGGCGATCCATGCCTCGTCGGCGGTCCCCGGCTACCTAGCGCCGGTCTCCGTGAACGGCAACCGCTACGTCGACGGTGGATCCCATTCGACGACGAACGCCGACCTGCTGGCGGCGCTGAGCCTCGACCTGGTGGTCGTCTGCTCGTCGATGACCGCGGTGCAGGCCGAGTCCGCATGGCCCGACGGGCCGATCGGGCGGGCCTGGCACAGCCGGACGCTGCGGCGCGAGGTCCAGCGGATCCGCGCGAAGGGCACCGCCGTTCTGGTGCTGCAGCAGACCGCCGACGACCTGGCCGTGCGGACCGACGACAACATGGACGGAGGGGACAGATCGGCCATGGCCGACGTGTGCGCGGCCGCCCGCACCTCCACCAGGGCACGTCTCGCCCACCCCGACTCGTCCGTGGCCCAGCGCATCCTCGGACAGGTCGCCACTGACACGGATCGGTAGCCTCGGTCGATGACGAGAGCGCCACAGGGGAACGCCGGTCGCCACGCCGACTCCGACTTCCTAGCAGCCTGTCGGGGCGTGCCGCACGAGCGGACGCCGGTGTGGTTCATGCGACAGGCCGGGCGGTCCCTTCCCGAGTACCGGGCGGCCCGCGGACCCGGCAGCATCCTGGATGCCATAGCCGACCCCGACCTTGCGACCGAGCTGTCCCTGCAGCCGGTTCACCGCTACGGCGTCGACGCCGCGATCCTCTACTCGGACATCGTCGTGCCGGTCCACGCCGTGGGGTTCGGCGTCGACGTTCAGCCGGGTATCGGACCGGTCGTGGAACAGCGCTTCGACACGGCGGCCGACCTGGAGCGTCTCCGCCCCCTGGAGCCCGAAGTCGACACCCCGTACGTGATCGAGACCGTCAGGATGCTGGCTGCCGAATCGCCTGTCCCCGTGATCGGGTTCGCCGGGGCGCCCTTCACCGTGGCGTCGTACCTGGTAGAGGGCGCACCATCTCGCACATACGGGCGGACCAAGGCGCTCATGTCCGGGCGACCCGACCTGTGGTTCGACCTAATGGACCGCCTCACCGACCTGGCGATCGCGTCTCTCCGCTCGCAGATCGACGCGGGCGCCTCGGCGATCCAGTTGTTCGACAGCTGGGCCGGCGCACTCAACGCACCGGACTACGAGCGGTACGTGCAACCGTCCAGTCGCCGGGTCTTCGAGGCCGTCTCGGACGTGCCCCGTATCCACTTCGGGGTCGGAACCGGCGAGATCCTGCGTCAGATGGCGGACACCGGTTGCGATGTGATCGGTGTCGACTGGCGTGTTCCACTCGACGTGGCACGGGAACGCCTCGGGCCCGACACCGTCCTGCAGGGGAACCTGGACCCGGCCGTCTGCCTCGGACCCATCGAGGTCGTCGAGGCGGCGGTGGCCGATGTGCTGCGGCGGAACGGCGACCATCCGGGCCACATCTTCAACCTGGGCCACGGCGTTCTGCCGGAGACCGATCCGGCCGTGCTCGAACGCGTGGTCGAGGTCGTGCACGGGCACTCCCCCGTATCGGACGCACACGGCGGGCCGGGCTGACCGGATGGGCCCTGCGGGTGGCAGACGGTTCGTCGTGGTCGGCGCAGGCATCACGGGGCTGAGCGCCGCCCACAGGCTCATTGTCGATCGCCCGGGACTCGACGTGTCGGTGCTCGAAGCGGCGCCGTCGGCCGGAGGCAAGTTGGTAACGACGCCGTTCGTCGGGCTTCCGGTGGACGAGGGAGCCGATTCCTTCCTGGTGCGGGTTCCGTGGGCTGCCGACCTCTGTGCCGAGCTCGGCCTCACCGCCGAGTTGGTGGCCCCCAGCGCGAGGTCGGCGTCCCTGTGGCTGGACGACCGGCTGCGCCCCATTCCCGCCGGGAGCGTCCTGGGAGTGCCACTGGATCCGGCCACCGTCCAGGCCGGCCTGTTGCCCGAGGCGGACCTGGCCGGACTGGCAGGTCCCGGACGTCCCGCCGGCCCCCTTCCACCCGGGGACGGGCCGGCCGGCGATCTGAGC
>DQOF01000038.1 GCA_015658775.1 Acidimicrobiia bacterium
CCACCACGACCACCACCACCAGCACCACCACCACCACGACCACCACCATCGACCCCGGCACCACCACCACGACCATCGACCCCACGGCGGTGCTCACAGCGGAGCAGCTGGCCGAGTACATGACCGTCGCCGCCGCCTTCGAGCAGGCCGCTGTCGCCTGGCTCATCCCCGACGGGATCGACCCCACTGCAGGCGGGGCACCCGGCTTCACCCGGTACGTGTTCCGGGACACCTCGGCAGGCGTGGTGCCGACCCTCGTGGAGGGTCCGCTCGGCCCACAGGTCCGGTGCCAGGATCCGGACCTGCCCTGCTCCTATCTGGCGCTACGCGACCTCCTCGCCTCCGGCGACCCCGTACCGGACGACTGGGGGATGGGCGCCGACGAACTTGCGGCTCTGGTGGGGGAACTGGACAGGCTGAACACCTTCCTCGACGCTCATCAGGACGTCGACACGGCCTGTGCGGAGGGGTTCGTGTCAGACAGGATCCAGACCCCCAACATGGGGTCGCACTTCTACCGGGTCGACTGGATGGGCGACGGGTTCGACCCCGGTCGGCCCGAGATCCTCCTCTACGCCCTGGCCGATGACTCGCTACCCGATGGCGCTCTGGGCAGGTGCGTCGACGGAGCCTGGGACGGTGAGCCGATGAAGTTGGTGGGGAGCGCCTTCCTGAAGCCACCCTCCGTGGTCGGTACCGACCATCCCGAGGGCTTCACCGGCAACCTCGACAACTGGCACTCCCACCTGAACCTCTGCCGTGGCAACGAGCAGGGCAGCGACACGTTCGTAACCCGCGACGAGTGCGAGGAGGCGGGCGGCAACTTCCACGAGACCCTCGGCTGGATGATCCACGCCTGGGTCGAGGCCGACCATGACAGCCGGCTCGGCGCGTTCTCAATGTGGAACCCCAGTATCGCCCCGCTCGTCGAGCCCGGTTCGGTACTCGGCAGGCGCCGAGTGCAGGGCGACGACTTCCCACCGGGGGCCAGGCAGTCCATCATCACCAACTTCGCCTTCGAGGCCGTGATCGAGGTAGAGGTCGGCCAGAGCGTCTACTTCAACAACAGCGACTCGGTGCCACACACGGTCACCGCCGGCACCCCCGACAGCCCGGACATGGCGGCATTCGACTCCGGCATCCTGAACCCGGGAGACAACATCGAGTTCGAGACCTCGGTAGCGGGCACGTTCCGCCTGTTCTGTGCCCTGCACAACGGCATGAGCACGACCGTCGTCGTCAGGTGAGGCGCCCGGTCAGCAGCCAGGCCCGCCTACCGCCCAACTCCAGGTGGAGCGCCTCGGCGAGGCCCGGCCTCACCTGACGGGCGAGGTCCCGGTCGGCCACCAGCAGGCCCAGGCCCCAGCCCGGCAGGCGTTCGCGCCCGACCCGGCCGAGCGTCGCGTAGAGGTTCCTCAGGTCGTCGCCCTCAGACAGGCGCCCACCCCATGGGGGGTTGGTGATCAGGTGACCGTCCGTCTGCGCTCCCTCGGGCGGAGACAGGTCGGCTATAGGGGCCCGTCTCCATTCGATCAGGTCGGCCACCCCCGCCCTCTCGGCATTGGACCGGGCCGACCCGACTGCCCCGGCGTCGCGGTCTGCTGCCGCGATCGGCGGTGCGGGGGGGGCGGCACCGGACCGCCTGTCGGACTCGGCCGTGACGCTGGCCCACGTGCCGGGCTCGAACACGGGCCAGTTCTGGAACGCAAAGGGCCTGTCACCTCCTGGTGACCTGCCAGTGGCGAGCAGCGCGGCCTCGATGACGATGGTGCCGGAACCACACATCGGGTCGACCAGCGGCGTGGTGGGGTCCCAGCCCGAACCGATCAGCAGGCCGGCGGCGACCGACTCGCGGAGAGGTGCCTTGGCGGTGGCCTGGCGCCAACCACGCTGGTGCAGCGCCGCCCCGGAGGAGTCGACGCTGACCGTGAACCTGTCGCGGCCGGCCCGCACCACGACCAGCTGGTCGGCACCGCCGGGTCGGCCGGCCGGAAGCCCGGAGACGAACCGCTCCTCGATCGCACCGTCGTGCCACAGCTTCGAACCCCGGGTCGTGACCCGGAACCGGGGATTGACGCCGACGCCCAGCCAGTCCCGCCACTCCACCTCACCGATCCGACGCTCCAGGTCGGCGAACGACCGGACGGTGAAGCCGGCCACCCGGACCAGCACCCGGGTGGCGCACCGCAGGAACAGGTTGGCTGCGTACAGTTGGCGCGTGGTCAACCGGCAGGTGACGCCACCCTTCTCAGTGCGCGTCCTGCTCACTCCCAGCGCAGCCAACTCGTCTGCGACCATCCCCTCGAGGCCCGGTGGGCACACGACCAGGGCGTCGAGGGTGCTGGTGCGTCTCCCGGCCACCGCTACACCCTGCCATCCCCAGACCGCTCGGGCGGGTCAGAGCGCCAGGGGACCGGTTCGGAGTTCGGCGACGGCCCGGTGGTCGCCTGTCACCTCGACCACTGCGTGGTCGCGGCGTCCGACGAGGAACAGCACAAGCTCGCAGGGCTCACCGGTGAGGGTCGCCGACACGGCCCCACCGCCGATGTGCTTCTCGTCGCCGTCGGGTCGGGCGAGAGTCAGGTCGACGTCGTCGAGTCGGCGGATGAGGAACCGGGTGGCCCTCCCCTGCCGCTCCCAGAGCAGGTCGTCGAGGTCGCCCAGGCCAGTTCGCGGCGACCAGCCGTCGACAGCCCGACGGACGTCCTCGTGGTGGACGAAGTACTCCACGAGGTTCATTGATCCGTCCAGTGGCCTCGTGACAGCCGGTGGTCCGGTTCGCACACGTTCCACCAGGTCCGGGTAGGGGGTGCGGACGCGCACCCTTTCGAGCACCCGTGAGGTGTGCCTGGCGAACGGGCCGCCGAGCATCAACCCGGGAGCCGTAGAGGGCCTGCGCTCCCTGATCAGGAGATGGGCAGCCAGGTGGGATGTGGTCCATCCGGCGCAGAGCGTCGGCGCCTCGGGCCCCACCTCGTCGAGGAGGTCGCACAGGACGTGGCGCTCCGATCGCGCCCGGGTGGCTGCGCTCACGGGCCCGGCGCCACAGTCGTGTCGGGCACCCAGCTGCCGTGGAAGCCGTCGGGCACCCGTCGGGGCAGGTGTATGCGGGCCACCGGCGGGCCACCGATGTCGAGCCCGTCCAGGACCACCAGTTCGGCAGGTCCGCCGTCGCTGTCGTTCACGCACACCAGCAGCCATCCGTCGCCCTCGTCGGTCGATCCGTCGCGCGGCACGAGCAGCGGCTCGGCCCCGAAGCGGCCAGGTCCGTGGTCGTGGGACAGCACCTCGCCGGTATACACGTCGACCCTGTTAGTCGGCCCCAGGTCCAACCCACCGGCGGTGTACGCGTAGCGATGCCGTCGGGTCGCCACCCTGGGGTCGTGGGTCGGGAACTCGTGGGGGCGGTCGTCCAGGATCGTCTCGGTGACCGTCCCGGTCGTGCCGTCGACCACCCACCGTGCGAGTACAGGTGCACTGTCTCCAGCTGGTCCCAGCCTGTCTGTGTCGAACATGCGGTCGTAGCGACAGAGGTCGACGACCACCGAACCGTCGTCGTCGTCGTAGGCGTTGACCGGGTGGAACACGTAGCACTGTGGGGCCTCACACCAGACCACCTGGTCGGCGGTCCCTCCCCGGGGGAGCAGGCCTACCCGGGCCGGGTGGTCCGGGTTCCAGCTGAACGGGAAGGAACTGCCGCCCATGGCCATCTCGATGTCCACGCATACCGGGAGGTCGTAGAGGAGCACGAAGCGTTCCGTGAGCGACATGTTGTGCACCATCGGCATCCCCTCGACCGGGATGTCGGTCACCGACGACACCCTCCCGTCCCCACCGACGACCACGTGCTGCAGGCGATCGGGCAACTCGGGATAGGCGTAGCAGACGGCATGCAGGTCACCGGTGGCCGGGTCCAAGCTGGGGTGGGCGGTGAACGCCGCCGGAAGCGTGCCGTCGAACCCGTCGTAGTCGATGGTGTCGAGTTCGTAGGTGAGCGTCATCGGTGTGCCACCGGCCTCGACCATGGCCCACGTCTTCCCGGCGAAACCCCCTACCGACGTGTTGGGGCCGAAGTCCCTGTCTCCGAAGGACCGTCCGACGGGCGGTGCCTCACCCAGGGCGGCGGCCAGGCGACCACCCCTCACCCAGCGGTTCCGGTACCACTCGGCCCGGCCGCCACGGAGCCGCACCCCGTGGACCATGCCGTCGCCGAGGAACCAGTGGTGGTGTGCCGAGTCGACAGTCCCGTGGGGGTTGGGGCCGTTGCGCAGCCAGCGTCCCTCCAACTCGGACGGAATCTCACCGGTCACGGGCAGGTCGAACGCCGTGACCTCCTCGGTCACCGGCGCCCTCGGCCCCTCCAGGTAGATGCTCATGGGCGCAGCATCCCACAACCGGTCCGGCTGCCGCCGACCACTGGTCAGGGTTAGAGTGCGCCGCCTGTGAGCGGTATCCCCACCACCACGATCGGCGCCTTCCCCAAGCCCGGATACGTGCCGGTCTCAGACTGGTTCGACCTGCCGGATCAGGACTTCGCCGCCCGCTGGGCCGACGAGATGCAGGCTGCCGGGGCAGAGGCCGAGGCGTTGTTCATGCGTGCGGCCACCGAGGTGATCGCAGACCAGGCCGACGCGGGCATCGACGTCGTGACCGACGGCGAGGTCCGCCGGGAGAACTACATCCACTACCACTGCCGACACCTCACGGGCATCGACTTCGAGAACTGCATCGAGACCGAGATACGTGGCGGGGCGATGTCGGCGGTCCTGCCGACGGTGACCGGTCCGGTGGCCGCCGGCGAGCCGTTCCTGCCACACGACTGGCGGGTCGCCCAGGCGACCACGGACCATCCGGTCAAGGTCACGGTGCCGGGCCCGCTCACGATGACCGACAGCCTGGTGGACCGCCACTACGGCGACCGTGCCGCCCTGGTCACCGACCTGGCCCGGGCAGTCAACTCGGAGGTCAGGGCTCTGGCCGACGCTGGCTGCACCCACATCCAGGTCGACGAGCCGGTGTTCGCCCGCCGTGTGGACGACGCCCTCTCGTTCGGCGTCAACGCCCTGTCGG
>DQOF01000206.1 GCA_015658775.1 Acidimicrobiia bacterium
GTACGACCCGGCGACATGCCTCCTCCAGAGTGCGGCTCCCAGGTAAGGCCCGTGAACAGCGCCAGGGTTAGCGTGCGCCGATGGCGCAGCCGACCCCAGGCAGGATCCCGCTACGGATCAAGGGCCTCCTGATCGCATTATTCCTGTCGACGTTCGCCAAGATCGGCCAGATCACGATCATCGGCAAGCAGGTCTACGACATGACCGGCCGGGAACTGGACCTGGGCCTGATCGGCCTGGCCGAGTTCCTGCCGGCGATGCTCGTCGCACCGTTGGCGGGTGCCCTCGCGGACCGGGTGGACAGACGAAGGATGTTCGGTTTCGCACTCTCGGGCGAGGCAACCGTGTCGGCGCTCCTGTTCTGGTACGCCTCGACCGGACCGACGTCGGTGCTACCCATCTTCTGGCTGGTGTTCCTCTTCGGTATCTGCTCGGGGTTCACCGCCCCCTCCGGTCGGGCTCTTCCGATCGACATGTCGCCCACTGCGCTGGTGCCACGCGTGGTGGCGCTGGAACACGTTGCATTCCAGGCCGGGCTGATAGCCGGACCGGTCGCATTCGGGTTCCTGTTCGTCATAGGCGAGCCCATCCCCTACCTGGTCGCTGCGCTCGGGCTCGCCGCAGCCGTTCTCATCCTCGTGGTCATTCCGAGTGCTCCGGTGAAAAGGCTGGAGACCGTGGGTATCCGGCAGGCCGTGGTCGACGCCATCCTGGGAATGCGGTTCATCCGGCGTACCCCTGTCCTGTTCGGCGCTATCAGCCTCGACCTCTTCGCCGTGCTGTTCGGTGGCGCCGTGGCGCTGCTGCCGGCGATTGCCGAGGACCGGCTGGGCGTCGGGGCAGTCGGCCTGGGTTGGCTGCGCGCGGCTGTCGGCATCGGGGCGGGCATCGTGGCGGTGGCGCTCTCGATCCGACCGATCCAGCGCAACATCGGCCGGACCCTGCTGACGGTTGTGGCGATCTTCGGTGTCGGCACGATCGTCCTGGGCTTCAGCCGCAACTACGTGGTGGCATTCATCGCCATCATGGTTCTGGCCGGGGCCGACGCCGTTTCCATGTTCATCCGGTTCACGATCGTCCCGCTGGCAACACCCGAGAACATGCGGGGTCGCGTCCTGGCCCTCGAGAACGTCTTCATCGGGGCGTCCAACGAGCTGGGGGCGTTCGAGTCGGGTGTGACGGCTGCCCTGCTGGGCCTCACCGGTGCGATCGTGTTCGGTGGAATCGGCACTCTGGCGATGGTGGCACTCTGGGCGGTGCTGTTCCCCGCCCTCCGTGATCTCGACCGCTTCGACGAAGTCAGCACCTCGACACAGGTCGAGTAGCCAACGGCCTAGGCGACGCTGCGCTCCCGGGGGTGGATGGGGTGGTCGAAGGGGCGCAGCAGGTGGCGGCGGAAGATCTGGCCATACCCGGCGTAGAGGCCGGCACCTGCCGCAACCAGGTCATCCGCCCCGGCCGGGCCGGCAAGCCCCGGGAGCTCGTACCAGGGCACTTCTGGACGCTCATGGTGCGTGTGGTGGAGGTTGTTGTTGAGGAACAGGAGCCTGAAGAACCAGCCGGCCCGCACGATGACCGACCGGGTGGCATCGCCCTCCACCCACTGGTGCTCGCAGTAGGAGCGGACGAGGCTGAGTCCGTTGCCCAGGTAGACGCCGAGCAGGTAGGTCCACAACGGCACGCCCGCGACCGAGACGACCAGCCACAGGAGCGCCGCGGCCGTAACGATGTGGGTGGACCACCAACGCAGGAGGGGCCGGTCGCCCGCCCGGACGGCGGCGACGTCCCGTCGCACCATCGACACGTTCTCCACCATCGGGCCCAGCAGTATCCGACCGAGAAGCGTGTGGTGGACGACCAGGAACCAGCGACCCGGGACCGGCAGCCGTTCCCAAGTCCGGGCCGTCACGAAGAAGCTCTCGGTGTCGGTGGCCGGATCGGTGAGGTCGGCACACCCGTGGTGGCTGAGGTGTGAGCGCCGGTAGACGCGATAGGGCAGCCGCAGGCTGAGCGGGATCGACCCGACCACCTCGTCGGCCCACCGGATGCCGAACGGGTGGCCGTGCAGGACCTCGTGTTGCAGCGATCCGTGCCATGCGACCACGACCGTGAGGAGGGCCACGGTGACCGGCCACGGAAGTGCTCCGTGCCAGACGACGATCGCCGACCAGCCGCCGTAGACGGCGGCAGCCACGGCGACGGTGGGCCATTCGACCCGTCTGGCCACCGGCAGTGTCGTGTCGCCCACGGCGGTGAATCTACGGCGGTGGGCTGCCGACCGCTGCTGCCGTCAGCGGGTGGCCCGGTAGACGGGTGACATGCGCCCGGTGCGGCTGAACACGATCTGGAAGAGCTGCAGGTTCCGCACCCTGAACGAGGCGGCCGAGGAGAGCAGGTAGTAGCGCCAGGTCCGGCGGAACCGCTCGTCGTAGCCGGGGATCTCGTCCCACCGGGCCTCGACGTTGTCGTGCCACGCCCGGAGCGTGCGGTCGTAGTCGGGACCCAGGTTGTGGACGTCCTCGATCGCCCACCGCGGCTGGGCGGCACCGGAGATCTGGTGCAGCGACGGGACGACACCGCCGGGGAAGATGTAGCGGTTGAACCAGGCGTCGACCGACTGTGTCGACTCGTTGGAGCCGATGGTGTGGTGCAGCATCAGCCCGTCGGGCGCAAGCAGGTCGCAGCACCGGTCGAAGAACCCCTGGTAGTTGCGCGGGCCCACATGCTCGAACATACCGATGCTGACAATCCGGTCGTAGGTGCCTGCCACCTCCCGGTAGTCCTGCTGGTGGAACTCGACGGACAGGTCACCGGAGCGGCCTCGGGCCTCGCCCACCTGTTCGCCGGAGGGGCTGATGCCCACCACGTGGACGCCGTACCGACCCGCGGCGTGCCTGGCGAACCCACCCCAGCCGCAGCCGATGTCGAGCACCCGCATGCCCGTCTCCAGGTGCAGCTTCCGGCAGATCAGGTCCAGCTTGGCCTCCTGGGCCGCGGCCAGGTCGTCTACGCCGTCCCACACGGCGCAGCTGTAGATCATCTCGTCGCCCAGCATCCGCAGGTACAGGTCGTTGCCGATGTCGTAGTGGAAACGGGCGTTGCGGCCCGCACGTCTGCTCGTCTGGCGGTTCGTGGCCTTCGACCTGACCGCGTGCCAGAGAAGCGCGGAGCTCGGCCTGATCGACGACCGGAGGTCGGCGGTGAGCACCCTGACCAGGAACTCGTCGACACGGAGGGCGTCCCACCAGCCGTCCTGGTAGGCCTCGCCCAGCCCCAGCTCGCGGTCTCTGAAGATGCGGGTCCAAAAGCGGTCGTCATGTA
>DQOF01000178.1 GCA_015658775.1 Acidimicrobiia bacterium
GTCGGGAGATCGCCGCTGCACCATCGGCGTCAAGATCCATCGGCCCGGCGACGATCAGGCACCTGTCCGAGGTCAGCATGGCGGCCACCCCGGTGACCATCTCCGGTGACGGTGGCACCGCCGGGCCCGGCGGGGAGAGTAGGGGAGCCTGCGACTCCACCGGAGGCGGCTCGAGCGGTTCGCGGAACGGACAGTTGACGTGGACCGGCCCGGGCACGGGTGCCAGCGACCGCTCGACGGCCTCGGCTGCCAGCGCCATCGCCGCTGCTGGCGTTGAGGTGCCGCCGACTGGCGCGTTTGTGGACCAGCGGACGTGGGTGCCGTAGAGACCGACCTGGTCGATGGTCTGGGGGGCACCGCGGCCCTGCAGCTCGGGGGGACGGTCGGCGGTCAGCAGGATCAGCCGCACGCCCGAGTGGAACGCCTCGACCACTGCAGGCAGGTAGTTGGCCGCGGCGCTGCCCGATGTGCACACGAGTGCTACCGGGCGGCGTGCGGACCTGGCAAGGCCCAGGGCGAAGAAGCCGGCCGAGCGCTCGTCTAGGTGGATCGAAACCTCCAGCCCCGGGGTGCGGTCTGCGGCGACGGTCAGCGGGGTGGAGCGGGATCCGGGCGACACGGCCACGTGTGCCATCCCCGAGGCCGCCAACTGGGCGAACAGGGCCCGGCACGAGGCCTGGACGGCGACCGGGTCGGCCGCAGGAAAGGTGGCTCCTGCCGTGTTCACCGGCCCGTCCCTGTGGCCGGTGCGGATGCGGCCAGGATCGGTCCCAGCAGGGCGCCCAGCTTCACCTCTGTCTCGATCAGCTCGCGGTCCGGGTCCGAGCCTGCGACGATCCCGGCGCCGGCGAACAGGGTGGTGCCGTCGGCGTCGACCAGTGCCGACCTGAGCGCCACCCGGAACTCGCCGTCGCCGTCGGCGTCCAACCAGCCGACGGGGCCCGCGAACCACCCCCTGTCGAGGTCCTCGTGCAGGTGGCGGAGCTCGACCGCCCGGCGGGTGGGAGAGCCGGAAACCGCCGGTGTGGGATGCAGGGCGTCGACCATGTCGAGCAGGCCGATACCGCTGCACAGTTCGGCCTGGATCGGGGTGTGGAGGTGCTGGATGCCGTGCAGGCGGAGGAGGGCCGGTCCGTCGGGCAGGACGGGCGTGAGGCCCAACCCCCGCAGGGCGTCGACGATGGCGTCGACGACGACGGCGTGCTCCGCCTGCTCCTTGGGGCTCGTGATGAGGCCCTGCCCGAGCGCATCGTCGATGGCGCCGACGGGGTGGCGCGGAGCCGACCCGGCGAGGGCGGCCGTGTCGAGATGGCCCGACCTGACGGCCGCCAACAGCTCAGGAGTGGCACCCACGAAGACCGCCGTCCCGTTGTCGACACAGAAGGTGGCACAGGCCGGAAACGTGGCACGCAGGGTTGCCAGCAGGCGGGGCAGGTCGGGGCGTCTCTCCACCCGGATCGCACGGCACGGCACGGCCTTGGTGAGCTCGCCCCGGCCGATGGCCGCTAGCGCCATGCGGACCAGGTGTCGATACATGTCGCGCTCCGCCGTCGATGCCCACCTGACGGGGTCGGCGTCGGCGGGAACGTCCGGCGGGGGAGCGTCGGGGCCGGGCACCGTGACGGTGGGGCCGGCGACGCTGGTCAGCCAGGTCCGCCCCCCATGGCGGAGTATCTGGACGGCGGGCAGGACCATACGCCCCCCACCGAAGGCCAGCCAGGAGTCGCGTCCGCCATCGGGCTCGAAGGCGAACCCGGCGGCCAGTCGGGGCAGCGGTGCGCCGATGGGGGCGTCGACGTCGAGCCCGTCGAGAAGGTCGCGTGCAACAGCGGCGGCCTCGGTGAAGCGCCCCGGGCCGCTCAGCATGACCGCTGCAGCACATCCGAGGCCCACCCACGACGTGTCGTCAGCGGGCGTCTCCCAGAACCAGCGCTCGATGCCCGGCGGAGCGCAGGTCAGCCAGGCCAACGGGTCGCGCGCTGCCCCCTCGGACACCTCGACGGTGCAGGCAACCAGGTCGTCGGCCGGGGCCGTGTCGGTCAGCGCCATTCGCAGGTGACCACCAGGTGCTCGGCATCGGCGGCCACGAGGGCGTCGGCCAGCGCACGCCGGTCACCGTCGGCGACCCTCTCGAGTGCACGTGCCACCAGGGTGCGGTGGAAGTGCTGGGCCACCAGCCTCGTGACCGCGGGCAGCAGGGCACGCACGATCTCGACGAGGTCGTCGCCACCGTCGGGCCCGTCGTCGTCAGGCTCACCCTTGACGTGGTCCTCGATGAGGGCGATGGCCCGGCGGACGATGTCGTCGACGTTCCCCGAGTGGTCGGCGGCAAGGTGCACCAACTCGTCGAGGGGCACTCCGGCAGCGCTGATTGCCAGCCCGGCCCGGACCATGGAGACAGCGCTCTGGTCGAAGAGCGGCACTTCGTCGACCGTGACGGTCTCGAGCAGCCCGTTGTCGCAGAGCAGGGCCACGAGGCCCTCGGGCACCTCGGCCTGCTCGGCCACCTCACTGCGGGTGAGGCGGCGGGCCAGGGCGGCCTCGGCAGCCAGGCGTCCCAGGTCGTTGTCGGGCCTGGCGGCCGGATCGGCCTGCTCGGCTGCGGTGCCCTTCAGGCGGCCGATCTGGGCCAGCGTGAAGCCGGCCCCCGCCAGTCGGCGGATCTCGGCCAGACGCTCGAGGTGGGTGTGGTCGTAGACGGCGCGGCGCCCCCGTCTGCGGGGTGGCTCCAGCAGCCCCAGCCGCTGGTAGTAGCGGATCGTGTCGACGTTGATCTCGGAGGCGGCTGCCAAATCCTCGACGACCAGTTCGCCTATGGCCGAGGTGGGGTCGATGCCGGGAACGCTCATACCGGGATTGTACGAGTGACTGCTCGCAGAGTCGATACTCAGCCGATATCCGCCGGGGCGCCGCGAATCGGCCAGACACCGGCTACGGGCGCCTTCCATGGCAGGATGCCCCCATGGACGACGATGCGCCGGTCGACTACATCGCCCGGACCACCGAGCAGTACGCCTCCCTGGGCTACGAGCCGTACGCATGGGCGAGGCGTCCCGAAACCCCGCCGTGGACGCCCTTGGAACGGCCGCTGGCCGAGTCCACGGTCGTCCTGATCGCCTCGGGCGGCGCCTACAGGGAGGGGCAGGTGGCCTTCCACTGGAAGGACGACACCGGCATCAGGCGAATCCCCACCGACCAGCCGGCCTGCGACGTGCGGGTCACCCACTTCGCCTACGACCTCGAGCCGGCACGCGCCGACCCCAACATCGTGTTCCCGGTCGACCGGTTGAACGAACTGGTCGACGAGGGTGTCCTGGGTGGACTGGCGCCCGAGGCCCTGGCGTGCATGGGCGGCATCTACTCGGTGAGGCGCGCCGAGGAGGTGCTGGCACCGGCGATGGTCGAGGCGGTCACGTCGGCGCGGGCATCGGGTACCGACATCGACATGGCACTGCTGGTTCCGGTCTGACCGGTGTGCCACCAGACCGTGGGTCTGGTCGCACGGGCACTCGAGGCAGCAGGCGTCCCCACGCTGTGCCTCACCGCCGCCCACAGCATCACGGCATCCGTCAACCCGCCCCGAGCGGCCTTCGTGGACCTGCCACTCGGCTACACGGTGGGCCGGCCCGGCGAACGGGACTTCCAGCGCGACCTCCTGCGCAGGGCGTTCTCGGCCGCCGAGTCGATGACCGAGCCGGGCACGATCGCTGACCTGGGCGTGAGGTGGTCCGACGACCAGGCATGGAAGGCCGGCGCCACCAGCGGACTCGCCAACGGGATCCGCAGCGCCGAGGGGGACAGCCGCAGTCCCCGTGTCGCCGAACCGCAGTACCAGTTCGAATCGGACCGCGCTGCGGCAGAGGCCAACACCGGCTGAGCCGTCGCCGCGCCGTGATCCTGTTCGTCTGCACGGGCAACATCTGCCGTTCGGCGATGGCCGAGGGGCTGTTGGCCGCCGGCCTGGGCAGGGTCGGATCCGACCTGCTGGTGGCCTCGGCCGGCACCGCCGGCGACGGTGCCGCGCCCGCGACGGAGCACGCCGTGAGCGTGCTCGCCGACCGCGGGGTCGACATCTCAACCCATCGCAGCCGGGGCCTGTCGGCAGCGATGGTCGGGGAGGCCGACCTGATCGTGGCCATGACCAGGGTTCACGTCTCGGCGGTGGCCGCTCTCGACCAGGCAACCAGGTCGCGGACCTTCCTGGTAGGTGAGGTGGTCAGGCTGGGCGGCACCATCGGAGCCGCCGCCGGCACGCCCCTGCGGGACTGGGTGGTCAGGCTCGACGCCGCCCGGGGCGGCCACATGACGACAGGTCGCCTGGCCGACGAGATTCCGGATCCGTACGGGCAGGCGCGGACCGCGTACGAGGACCTAGCCGACAGGCTGACGGGAACCTGCGAGGCCCTGACCCGCATGCTCGAACCGGCCGGCTGACCGGGCCGAGCGGGGCGACCGGCCGAGGCGGCACCGGGGTTCCAGCGCAACGGTGCACCGGCCGGTACCGTGCCGTCGCATGGAGTTCGCCCGCTCTCCGGCAGAGGAGGCGTTCGCCGACGAGGTGCGGACTTGGCTCGAGGAACACCTCGTTGGAGAGTTCGCCGACCTGCGTGGGCGGGGTGGCACCGGACAGGAGGACCTCGCCCCCGAGATGCTCATCGCATGGGAGCGGGAACTGGCCGGTGGTGGCTGGCTGGGGCTCGACTACCCGTCCGAACTGGGTGGCCGTGGCACCTCTTTCGTCGAGCAGGTGGTCTTCCACCAGACCTATGTGGAGGCACGGGCCCCGGGGCGCATTCCCAACATCGGCCTGACCCTGCTCGGACCAACTCTCGTCGCCTACGGCACGACCGCCCTGCAACAGCGGTTCGTGCCGCCCATCCTCTCCGGTACCGAGTTCTGGTGCCAGGGCTACTCGGAGCCCGATGCCGGTTCCGACCTCGCCAACGTGTCCACCCGGGCCCGCCTGGACGGAGACCGCTGGCTGATCACCGGCCAGAAGATCTGGACCTCGCTGGCCCAGTACGCCCAGTGGGCGTTCGTGGTCTGCCGGACCGGGGACGACAGCGAGCGCCACCACGGGCTCTCGTACCTGCTTGTGCCGATGGACCAGCCCGGAGTCGAGATCCGCCCGATCGTGCAGATAACGGGCGGCACGGAGTTCAACGAGGTGTTCTTCGACGACGCCGAGACCGACGCCGACCTCGTCGTCGGCGATGTCGGCGGGGGATGGAAGGTGGCGATGGGCACCCTCGGCTTCGAGCGCGGAGCGTCGACCCTCGGGCAGCAGACCGGCTTCCGCCAGGAACTCGACAACCTGCTGGACCTGGCCAGGGCGACCGGCGTGGTCGACGACCCCGTCGTGCGCCAGGACCTGATGCGCTCCTACACCGAGTTGGAGGTCATGCGCTACAACCAGCTCCGGATGCTCACGGCGCTCAGCACAGGCGGCGTGCCCGGGCCCGAGATGTCTATCGGCAAGCTCTACTGGGCCTCCTGGCACCGCAGTTTCGGTGAGTTGGCCATGCAGGTCCGGGGAGCCAGCGGCATGGTCGGCATCGACCCGACCCCGGCCCACGAGGATCCGCTGGGGCACGGCTACATGCTCGACCCGCTCCAGCGGACGTTCGTGTACGGCCGTGCGCACACCATCTACGGCGGCTCCAACCAGATCCAGCGCAACATCCTGGGTGAGCGGGTGCTGGGCCTTCCCAGGGAGCCCCGATAGCCATCTCCGCGGGCGGTCCGGCATATCGTTGAGCCGCCCGCTGGTCGGACGGGGTCACGAGAGGAGCACACGGTGGCAGAGGCATACATAGTCGATGCGGTCAGGACCCCGACGGGAAAGCGGGGCGGCGGCCTCTCACAGGTGCACCCCGCCGACATGGCCGCCCATGTGATCGGCTCGCTGATGGAGCGTTGCGACCTCGACCCGATGGCAGTCGACGACGTCGTCCTCGGGTGTGTCGACACCGTCGGCCCCCAGGCCGGCGACATAGCCCGGACCGCATGGCTCGCAGCGGGCCTGCCTGAGGCGATACCCGGTACCACGATCGACCGGCAGTGCGGCTCCGGCCAGCAGGCCGTCAGCTTCGCCGCCATGGGCGTATGGGCCGGCGTGCAGGACCTGCTGGTGGCGGGCGGGGTGCAGAACATGAGCATGATCCCGATCGGCGCGTCCCTCGAGGCGGCGGTTCCCTATGGGCACGACGACCCCTTCTCGGGCTCCAAAGGGTGGGTGGACCGCTACGGCACGCAGGAGGTCTCCCAGTTCCGCGGAGCCGAGTTGATCGCCGAGAAGTGGGACCTCTCGCGTGAGGAGATGGAGTCGTTCGCCCTGGTGAGCCACGAGCGGGCCGTGGTCGCCATCGACGAGGGTCGCTTCGACGCTGAGATCGTGCCGGTCGCCGGCGTGTCCCACGACGAGGGGCCCCGGCGGGGCGTGAGCCTGGAGAGGATGGCCCAGCTCCCGACCCTGGTCGAGGGGGGGCGACTCACCGCTGCGCTGGCCAGCCAGATCAGCGACGGCGCCGCGGCCCTGCTCATTGCCTCGGAGAGGGCCGTCGAGGAGCACGATCTGACCCCCCGAGCCCGGATCCACCACGTCAGCGTGAGGGGCGACGACCCCATCTACATGCTGACCGGCCCGATCGCCGCCACCGCCCATGCGCTTGAGAAGACCGGGATGTCGATCGACGATTTCGA
>DQOF01000118.1 GCA_015658775.1 Acidimicrobiia bacterium
AGGTGGCGGAGGCGGAGTCAGAAGCAGAGGTGGCGGAGGCCGAGCCCGAAGCCGAGCCCGAGGCAGAGCAGGAGGTGGAGTCCGACGCTGAGGTGGCGGACGCCGAGCCAGAGGCGGTGGCGGACGCCGAACCGGAGCCGGAGGCAGCCGAGCCCGAGGTGGCGGAGGCGGAGTCAGAAGCAGAGGTGGCGGAGGCCGAGCCCGAAGCCGAGCCCGAGGCAGAGCAGGAGGCGGCGGACGCCGAACCGGACTCCGAGCCCGGAGCCGAGCCGGAGGCAGCCGAGCCCGACGAAGAGGAGTAGGCGGAACCCGGTCGCACGCTCTCGCCGACCGTTCCAGCGGCACCACTAGGGTCCGCCGCGTGGACGCATCCACCATCCCCCGACTCGTCGACGCGGCCGCTGACCGCTTTGGCGACCACGAGGCCTTCGTGGACGGCGACATCCGCTGGTCGTTCACCGGGTACCGCGACCAGATCCACCGGGCGGCCAGGGCCCTCATGGCCCGGGGCATCCAGCCCGACGACCGGGTTGCCGTCTGGGCACCTAACATCGCCGAATGGGCGGTGGCCGCGCTCGGAGTCCACTGCGTCGGCGGAGTGCTGGTGCCGATCAACACCCGCTTCAAGGGCCGCGAGGCCGGCGACCTGCTCGACCGCACGTCGGCCCGCCTGCTGTTCACTGTCACCGACTTCCTGGACACCGACTACGTGGGCCTGCTGCGGGAGGCGGGTGTGGATGGCGTGGACACGGTGATCCTGCGGGGCTCTGTCCCCGACGGGTGCACGCCCTGGCGCGAGTTCACGGCCATGGCCGACCGGGTCGACGACACCGCGCGTACGATGCGCTCGGCGGCCGTCGGCCCCGACGACTTCTGCAACATCATGTTCACCTCGGGTACCACCGGTGCGCCGAAGGGGGCCATGCTGCGCCACGGGGCCGTCTGCCGGTCGTACCGCTCATGGTGCGACGTCATCGGCCTCGGCGAGGACGACCGCTACCTAGTGGTCAACCCGTTCTTCCACTCGTTCGGCCTGCACGCCGGGATCCTGGCCTGCCTCATGACCGGGGCGACCCTCGTGCCCCATCCCGTCTTCGACGTGCCGTCGGTCATGGTCCGCGTGCCCGAGGAACGGATCTCGGTGCTACCGGGGCCGCCGGCCATCTACCAGACGATCCTGAACCACCCCGACCTGGACGACTTCGACATGTCGACCCTGCGCCTGGCCGTGACGGGTGCGGCACCGGTCCCGGTGCCGATGATCGAGGCCATGCGGCAGCGCCTCGGCTTCGAGACGATCATCACCGGCTACGGGCTCACAGAGGCATCAGGCATCGCCACCATGTGCAGACACGACGATCCGCCCGAGTTGATCTCGGGGAGCTCGGGGCGTGCCCTCGACGACGTCGAGGTCCTGGTGGTCGACGCCGACGGCACGACGATGCCCGCCGGTGAGCCCGGCGAGGTGGTCATCAGGGGCTACAACGTGATGGTCGGCTACCTAGACGATCCCGGCCAGACGGCCGAGGCGATCGACGCCGACGGCTGGCTCCACACCGGCGACATCGGGGTGATGGACGAGAACGGATACCTCGACATCACCGACCGGCTGAAGGACATGTTCATCAACGGCGGCTTCAACGTGTACCCGGCCGAGGTCGAGAGCCTGCTCCTGGCCCACCCCCTCATCGGCCGGGTGGCAGTGGTCGGAGTACACGACGAACGCCTCGGCGAGGTGGGCATGGCGTTCGTGGTGCCGGCCACCGGTGCCGAACCCGACACTGCGGAGATCATCTCCTGGGCACGCCGCGAGATGGCCAACTACAAGGCGCCCCGGCACGTCGAGGTGGTCGACGACCTGCCCGTGAACGCCAGCGGCAAGGTTCTCAAGCAGGTACTCCGCGACCGGGCCGTTGCGCTGCTGAACTCATAGGGACTGCGCTGGCAGCCAGGGGACACGGGTCTGAGGACCAGCATGGGTCCACAAGAACTACCTTGCCAACAAGGTAGTTGGCAGGTAGCATTCCTGCCGTGGACGTCCCCACCCTCGCCCTCCTGCTGACCCGGCTGGGCCGCCTGAACGAACAGTTCCTGGCCGACCACTGCCGCTCCCACGGCACCACGCCCTCGGAACTGCGGGTCCTCATGCTCCTGCACCACCACCAAGACGAACAGGTCAGCCCCAGCACCATCGCCGACTGGATAGTCCAGACGTCGGGCGGCCTCACCGCCACCCTCCGCCGCCTCGAGGATGCCGCATGGATAGAGCGGCGCTCCGACCCCGACGACGGCCGCGGCCGCCTGGTCGCCCTCACCCACAGCGGATCGGCCTTCCACGACCAGGTGTTCGGCGACCTACTCGACCGCTACCGCCTGGTGTTCGCCGACTTGGATGAGAGCCGGGCCATCGACAGCGTCCGGACGCTCGTGCACGGCTTCGAGCGCCTCACCGGCTCCGCCCGGAGCGCAAACTGGACCTACCGGCCCGCAGAGGCCGGCACGAGGAGGTGACACGAGGAGATGACAATGACAACCGCCCTCCGCCTGCAGCCCGTCTCGGGTCGCATCGGTGTCGAGGTGCTCGACGCCGACATCGACGACCTTCTGGCCAACGGCCCGGCGACTGCCGAACTGCGGGAGGCCCTGCTCGAACACCTGGTGGTCGTGTTGCGGCGGCTTGTCCCAACCCCCGAACAGCACCTGGCCCTGGGACGGATCTTCGGCGAGATCGAACCACCCGAGGCCTACAACCCCCAGCACCCCGACCACCCCGGGATCTGTGTGTTCGACAGCGAGGGCGGCTACAAGGCAGACGGGTGGCACGCCGACGTCACCTGGAAGGACGTCATCCCCCTGGGCGCCGTGCTGTGTATGCGGATCAACCCACCCACGGGCGGCGACACCGTCTGGACCAACTGCCACGCCGCCTACGACGACCTATCCAACGGCATGAAGAAACTCCTGGTTGGGCGACGTGCCCGCCACGACATCTCGCCCGAGCACTTCGTCGAACACCCCGTGGTGGTCACACACCCGGAGACCGGCAGGAAACTGCTCTTCGTGAACGAGATCTTCACCCGCAGGATCACCAACCTCCCACCCGCGGAGTCCGCTGCGATCCTGCCGTTCCTGATCCGACACGTATCGCGCCCCGAGTTCACCTACCGGCACCGCTGGCAGGTCGGCGACGTCGTGATCTGGGACAACAGGGCCACCCAGCACTACGCCCTGTTCGACTTCGACGGCCGGAGGCTCGTCCACAGGGTCGGCATCGCCGGCGGCCGCCCGAGCGCCTGAAACCGACGGGCCACACACATGACCACCGGACCACGCAATCCGTTCCTGGCCGACAGCGAGAATCCGATCGCCCACGGCCGCTGCGACCAGCAGGACAACACGGCGCTGGCAGGCCCGCGGCCCAACGGCGGCAGGGCGCTCGGCGAGGACGAGATCCAGCACGTCTGGCTGGGCCCGGGCCACTTCGGCAGCCTCATCTCGTCGCCGTATCCCGACGGCAGACGGGTGATCTGGAGCAACGGCCGCCAGCAGATAGCCAAGCTGGACTACGACACCCTGGCGGTCCTGGCCACACACACGGTCGAAGGACAGACGGTCACGCCCCGCGGCGAGCTGGAGGCCGACGTGGCGGGCCTCGACGCCCGACACGGCGACGAGGCGCTGCAGCATGCGGCGGGGCTGGCCATGAGGTACCTGACAGGCCTCGACGGCGTGTACGCCCTCCTCGACATGGACCACACCATGTTCCTGGGGCGCAGAACCTCGGTTGTGGCGTACGGCGAGGCCGTCCCCGGAGACCGGGCATCGGCAATCGTGGAACGGGCGCGGTGGCCCAAGCCGGATCGGGTGGAGGGCTCCTTCGTGGGCGTCAACATCACCCACGACGGCCGACTCGTCCTCTCGACCGACCACGGCTGGCTGGTTTGCCTGGAGCGGGACTTCTCGTCGTACGAGGCCATACAGGTCCCGGGCGCCGCTGAGCAGGCGGCCGCCCACTGCGCACGCATGGAGGCCGAGCGAGGCAACACCGCCTACGGCTGGGTCCGCACCAGCATGTGCACCGACGACGAGGGAGGCATCTACATCAGCTCGGTGGACCACACACACCGGGTGGTGTGGACAGGCGAACGCCTATCGACCGATCCGGCGGACGGGGCATGGAGCGCCGAGTACCGCAACGGTGCCGGCACCGGATCAGGGACCACGCCGTCGCTCATGGGATTCGGAGACGACGAGGACAGGTTCGTGGTCATCGGCGACGGCGACGACGTGGTCAACATCACTCTCCTGTGGCGCGACGAGATCCCCGAGGACTGGGAACAACTGCCGAACGCCCCCTCACGACGGATCGCCGGCATAGGGCCTGCCGACATGGGCGATTCCGACCTGCCGACGATCCAGACCGAGCAGTCCATCACCGTGTCGGGATACGGAGCCATGACGGTCAACAACGAGCCGGCGTCGACCCCCGACTGGCTGCCGGAGCGGGGAGCCCGGATGCTCAGCTTCTTCCTCGGCCACGACCCCGCCTACACGCCGCACGGCCTCCACAAGTACGAGTGGGACCCGGAGGCCCGGTCACTCCGGGAGGCCTGGGTGAACACGGAGGTCAGCTCACCCAACTCGGTGCCGTACGTGAGCCGGGGATCCGACCTCGTCTACACCTGCGGTGTCCGCGACGGGAAGTGGACGATCGAGGCCGTCGACTGGAGCACCGGCGAGTCGGCCGGGTGGTGGGTCGTCGGCGACTCACGGTTCAACAGCCTGGGGGCCGGCATCGGAATCGACGACGACGGCCGGATCCTCTACGGCAACATCTTCGGCAAGACCCGCCTCCTGGTCCGCTGAGTCGGACAGGTCCGCTAGTCCGGCTCACCGAACGACCGGTGGCGCGCCGATACCCTGCTGACGGTCATGAGTAGCGAGCCAACCTCCCCGGCTACAAACCCCACAGCGGGTGGGGCCGACGCCCGTCCCTACCCCGCCGTCGGCAAGGCCGACTTCCCTGCGCTCGAGAACCGGATCCTGAGCCGATGGGAGACCGAGGGCACATTCCAGGCCTCGGTGGACGCACGCCCCGCCGCCGACGAGTTCACCTTCAACGACGGCCCGCCCTTCGCCAACGGCCTCCCCCACCAGGGCCACCTGCTGACCGGATACGTGAAGGACGTCGTCCCCCGCTACCGGACGATGCGGGGCCAGAGGGTGAACCGGCGGTTCGGCTGGGACTGCCACGGCCTGCCCGCTGAGATGGAGGCCGAGAAGGAGCTCCCGGTAGCAGGGCGGGCGAGCATCATCGAGTACGGCATCGAGGCGTTCAACTCACACTGCCGGTCGTCTGTGCTGCGCTACACGGGCCAGTGGGAGGAGACGGTCACCCGCCAGGCCCGCTGGGTCGACTTCAGGAACGACTACAAGACCATGGACCTCGACTACATGGAGTCGGTCCTATGGGCGTTCAAGCAGCTCTGGGAGAAGGGGCTCGTCTACGAGGCGTTCCGGGTAATGCCGTACTCATGGGGTGCCGAGACCCCATTGTCCAACTTCGAGATCCGCCTCGACGACTCCACCAGGCCGCGTCAGGACCCGGCGATCACCGTGTCATTCGACCTCGCCCCCGTCGACGGCGATCCGGGCCCCATGCGCCTCCTGACATGGACGACCACCCCCTGGACCCTGCCGTCCAACCTGGCTCTCGCCGTGGGCCCCGACCTCACCTACTCCCTGCACCGCGACGCCGACGGCACCGTGTACGTGCTCGGGGCCGACGCCGTGGAGCGCTACGAGGCCCAGTTGGCAGACGCCGAGCCGATCGGCTCCATCGCCGGCGCCGACCTCGTCGGACGCGCCTACACCCCGCTGTTCGACTTCTTCGCCGACCGCACAGACGCCTTCAGAGTCCTGGCAGCCGACTTCGTCGACGCCTCCGAGGGTACCGGCGCCGTCCACATGGCGCCCGGCTTCGGCGAGGACGACCAGACGACCTGCGAGGCGAACGGCATCCCCATCGGTCGGGTCGTCCCGGTCGACGACCAGGGCCGCTTCACCGCAGAGGTCGTCGACTGGGCCGGCGTGAACGTCTTCGAGGCCAACCCCGACATCATCCGGCACCTCAAGGAGGCGGGCCGGATCATCCGCCACGACACCTACGAACACAACTACCCGCACTGCTGGCGCACCGACACGCCGATCATCTACAAGGCCATCTCCTCGTGGTACGTGAAGGTCACCGACCTGAGGGAGCGGATGCTGGAGTTGAACGCCGGGATCAACTGGGTACCCGACCACGTGCGCGACGGCCGGTTCGGCATGTGGCTGGAAGGGGCCAGGGACTGGTCGATCAGCCGCAACCGGTTCTGGGGCTCGCCCATACCCGTGTGGCGCAGTGACGACCCCGCCTATCCGAGGATCGACGTGTACGGCAGCCTCGACGAGATCGAGGCGGACTTCGGCGTCCGTCCCGACGACCTCCACCGACCGTTCATCGACGACCTCACCCGGCCCAACCCCGACGACCCGACCGGAGAGTCCACGATGCGCCGGGTGCCCGAGGTGCTGGACTGCTGGTTCGAGTCGGGGTCCATGCCGTTCGCACAGTTCCACTACCCGTTCCGGAACGAGGCCTGGTTCGAGGACCACTTCCCGGCCGACTTCATCGTCGAGTACATCAACCAGACGCGCGGCTGGTTCTACACGATGCACGTCCTGGCCACGGCACTGTTCGACAGGCCTGCGTTCGAGAACGTGATCTGCCACGGGATCCTGCTGGCCGAGGACGGCGGCAAGCTCTCCAAGAAGCTCCGCAACTACACGGAACCGGCGCTCATCTTCGAGCAGCAGGGAGCCGACGCCCTGCGCTGGTACCTGATGTCGTCGAACATCGTCCGGGGTGGCGACCTGCGCATAAGCGACGCCGGAATCACCGACGTGGTGCGCCAGGTCCTGCTTCCGATTTGGAACGCCTACAGCTTCTTCACGCTCTACGCGAACGTCGACGGGTACCGGGCCGAGATGCGCACAGACTCGACCCGGCTGCTGGACCGCTACCTGTTGGCCAAGACCAGGACCCTGATCGAGTCGGTGACCCGGCACATGGACGCCTACGACCTGCCCGGGGCCACGGCCGAGATCCAGGGCTTCACGGACGCCCTCAACAACTGGTACATCCGCCGCAGCCGGGACCGCTTCTGGGCCAAGTCGTCGCAGTCCAACGACGCCGACAAGCGCGACGCCTACGACACCCTCTACACGGTGCTCGTCACCTTCACCCGGGTGGCCGCGCCGTTCCTGCCGATGGTCATGGAGGAGATCCACACCTGCCTGACCGGCCTGCCCAGCGTGCACCTCGCCGACTGGCCGGACCCCGACGACCTGCCTGCCGACGCCGACCTGGTGGCACGGATGGACCGCGTCCGGGATGTCGCATCGACGGCGCTGAGGCTCCGCGATGACCACGGCCTCCGCGTCCGTCTGCCGCTGACGTCGGTGACGGTCGCGGGCAGGGACAGCGAGACCCTGGCCGATCTCGTTCACCTCCTCATGGACGAGGTGAACGTGAAGGGGGTCGAGTTGACCGACGACCTGGAGAGCCATGCCACCTTCACGCTGCGACCGGACGGCCGCCGGCTGGGTCCGCGGCTCGGCGGAGACGTTCAGGCCGTGTTCGCCGCTGCCCGCTCCGGTGACTTCGAACGACACGGGGACGGCACCGTCGGCGTGGCCGGCCACGTGCTCTCGCCCGACGAGTTCGAGCTGGTGCTGGAGTCGCCCGAGGGCGTCACCGCAGCCGCGCTGGACTCAGGTGACGCCGTCGTCGTGCTCGACACCGATGTGACACCGGCCCTCGCCGAGGAGGGGCTCGCCAGGGACGTGGTCCGCCACGTCCAGCAGGCCCGACGCGATGCCGGGCTGGTGGTCACGGACCGGATCCGCCTGAGGCTGGACGGAGACCCAGGGGTCCTGGACGCCGTGAGGGCACACGAGGCGCACGTGGCGGGACAGGTGCTCGCCGTGGAGGTCGCGTTGGGCGACGTGGGCGGCGACGCGCTTACCGTCCGGATCGAGGGACTCGCCCTGACACTGAGCCTCACCGTCGTCTGAACCCCCGCGCGCTCCGCGCGACACGGATGGATTCACGACCACCCACAGCGAGTCCGACCAGAAAATCCGGCGGACGCGGGGGAATCGCTTGACATCGGTGTAATTACATGCGTGCAATTCATTCCCCGGGCATCGCAGCGACCCTCTCCCTCCAGGCGGCGGACCTGTCGACCCCGGCGACAACGGCGACGGGGCGAGAGGGAACAGAGATGGCGTTGACCGAGGGCCTCCTCGACAGCACCACAGGCGGGAACCGGGCGGGCGTCCAGTCCGGGGGGTCGAACATGATGGTGCGCAAGCGCAACGGCGACCTCGAACCTG
>DQOF01000137.1 GCA_015658775.1 Acidimicrobiia bacterium
CACCAGGAACAGGCTGTCGGCGCGTCGATCGACGCTCCTCTCCCAGACGGCGGCAAAGGTGGCCGGAGCCTCCAGAGTGGCCATCAGGCATCTCCATAACCGCCGCCACCAGGCAGTTCCAGGCAAACGACATCACCAGGTTGGAGGGTGATCCGACTCTGGGTGGTCACCCGTTCACCGTTCACCTTGAACGAACCAGCCGCTCCGGGATGCCCACCGAAGAGTCCCTGCGGTGGCTCGGCCAGCCTGCTGGTCACGGCGTTCAGTTCCCAGGCGCGTGAGGTGTCGACGCTGAACTCGATAGTCTGCCCGAGCCCACCGGTCTGGGCACCACGACCACCCGAGCCTTGGCGAAGTTCCTTGCGGTGGAAGTGGATCGGTGCCGACGCCTCCACCACCTCAATCGGAACAGCCGAGACGCCCGTCGGATAGGAGCATGCGGACAGTCCGGGCTTCGTCGCCCTGGCTCCGACTCCCCCGGCGTAGGTGAACATGGCGGTGATGAACGGTGACCCGTCCTCGTGGCTGCCGTTCACCTGCATGGTCCAGACGGCGCCGGAACCCTCCGCCATCGACTCCTCCGCCCTGATCTGGGCGAGAGCCTTCAGCAGCGCATTTGGCAGGAACATACCCACCACGTGGCGGGCGGTACCCGGCTGGGGAAGCACCGCGTTCACTATGGAACCTTCGGGGGCGATCATGCTTATCGGGCTGAGACTGCCGTGGTTGTTGGGTATCTCGGGGTTGAGGACCGAGCGCACCGTGAACGTCGTGTAGGCGTGCGTGTAGTTCCTCACGACGTTGATGCCCCATGGGCTGGCGTCCGAGGTTCCCGTGTAGTCGACGGTTATCTCTCCGGCCTCGGCATCCACCTCGATTGCACAGACGATGTCAATCCTGCTGCCGTCGGCCAGGTCTAGGACCGCGCTGGCCGGATACGACCCCGACGCCAACTCCCTGATGCTGGCCCGGGTCGCCTCCTCTGACCGGCTGATGATCTCGTCTGCGAGTTCCTCGATGTCGTCCAAGCCGTATGAGTCACACAGGACCGCCAGTCGCTGTGAGCCGACCTCCCCAGAGGCCATCTGGGCGTGGAGGTCACCGGCCATGTGATCAGGTTGGCGGACATTTGACAGGATGAACCGCCAGACGTCCTCGTTCCGCTCACCCGCCTTCATCAACTTGCAGATCGGGATCCAGAGCCCCTCCTCAAAGCAGTCCCGCCCACCGGCACCGATCCCGTAGCCACCGACGTCAGTGTGGTGGATGGTCGAGCCGAAATAGGCGATCAGTTCCGGGTGGTCGGAACCCTTCGGTGAACGCCACACCGGCACGAGCACTGTGACATCGAGCAGTTGGCCGGCCGTCTTGTACGGATCGTTTGTGATCAGCACGTCGCCCGGCACGAGGGAGTCTGACGGGAACTCGGCGAGCATGTTGGCTGCGCCTATGGCGAGGGAGTTGATGTGGCCAGGCGTGCCGGTCACCGCCTGTGCGACCATGCGGCCGCGACGATCGAACACGGCATTTGCAAGGTCGCCAGCCTCCCGGACAATGGGACTGAAGGCGGAGCGCTGGAGCGCACGAGCCTGCTCGTTCACGGTGGCGATGAGCGACTGCCAGAGGATCTCCAGTTCGATGGCGTCAAATCTGCTCATGCCGATCCCCTGGTGGCTATGAGGCTTCCGTCGGCGGCGACCTCCACCGACCATCCCGGCCTGATCACCGAGGTGGTCTCCCTCTCCTCCACGACCGCTGGCCCATCGAACCGCGTACCGGGAGCAAGTCGGTCGCGACGGTAGACAGGGGCCTCCACCGGCGGTGAACCTCGGTCGAACACCACGGGTCGGCTCACCACCGAACCGCCGTCGCCAACTCCTTCAGACTCGTGGCATACGACCAGGGAGGGTTCGACCTCTGCCGACTCGGCCGAGGCAGACAGCCTCCAGGTGACGGCCTCGATGCCCACATCCGGGATGGCGAGGCCGAAGATACGTCTGTACTCCTCCTCGAAGGTAGCCCTCACGTCCTCCATCGGTACCGTCCAGGAATCCCCCTCGTCCACCCAGATGGTGATCTCGTTGCCTTGGCCGACGTAGCGGGCATCGATCCCATACCTGTAGCCGACCGCGTTCTCGGCGACACCAGCCTCCATGAGCACGCGTCGGCCCTCGTCGCGGAGTTCTCCTAGCAACCCATCCCTCTCGTCCTCGTCTAGCCCGTCAAGTGGCCGGAGCATGGATCTGGCCAGGTCGATCCGGACGGGAGACACCAGCGTCCCGAAGGCGGAGAGCACGCTGGCATTGACCGGGAAGACGACGCGATCAGACTCCAGCAACTCGGCCACACCGCATGCGTGGACAGGTCCCGCACCACCGAAAGCCAGGATTGTCACCCCTCGGAGGTCAACCCCGCGTTCCACACCGTGCATTCGTGCTGCTGCAGCCATGTTCTGGTTCACGACCTCGTGGATCCCGGCAGCCGTTTCGACCGTCGACATACCCAAGCCATGGGCCACGCACGCCACGGACTCCTCGGACAGCGAGGCATCAAGTGGCATGTCACCGCCGAGAAATGCATCGGCGTCAAGCAGACCAAGCAGGAGGTCTGCGTCGGTGACCGCAGGAACGGTACCCCCCTGCCCATAACACGCCGGACCCGGCTCAGCACCTGCCGACTCGGGCCCCACCTTCAACAACCCGAACTGGTCGACGCGGGCGAGGCTTCCACCACCGGCACCAATCTCGACAAGGTCGACAGACGGAACCGAAACGGGGAACCCCGAGCCCTTCTTGAACCGGTACATGCGTGCCACCTCGAATGAGTTCACAAGGTCGGGCTCGAAATGTTCGATCAGGGTCGCCTTGGCTGTTGTCCCGCCCATGTCGAAGGCCAGCAGCCGCTGCTCGCCGAGGCGGCGTGCATACCAGCGTGCGGCCAGGGCTCCGGCCGCAGGTCCCGACTCGACCAGGCGTATCGGCGCCTGCGCAGCTTCCTCTGCCGACACCACACCGCCGTTGGAGAGCATCATCAGGACGGAGCCCCCGAAGCCCTCTGCCGAGAGCCACTTACGGAGCTCGTCAAGGTACGGACCGATGACCGGCATCGTGGCGGCGTTGCAGGCTGTGGTGATCATCCTCGGGTACTCGCGGATCTGGGGGGATATCTCGGCCGACACACAAACCGGCACGCCGAGCTCCTGACGGAGATGGTCGGCCACGCGTCGCTCGTTCGAGGGGTTCACATAGGAGTTGAGCAAACATACTGCCACCGCCTCGACACCGCAGTCCCGAATTTGCGCTGCCAGATCAGCCAGACCCTCCGATGACGGCCCACGTTCAACGATCCCCTGTGCTGTTGTCCGTTCACCGACCTCGAACGTCCGGTCCCTCGGAACCGGTGGATCCGGGAACTCGATCTGGAGGTCGTACATGTCGTAACGGTGCTCATCCCGGATGAGGAGGGTGTCGGCGAACCCCATGGTCGTCACAAGGGCGGCGCGACCTGTCTTTCCCTCGATCAACGAATTGGTGATCAGCGTCGTCGCGTGGACGATCGGTGCGACGATCTCGTCCGGGCGCACACCTGTCCTCTTGAGCAGGCCGGTGATCCCACTACGTACAGCATCCAGGAGTGCCGCCGGCGTGGTCAGAGTCTTCTCCACCTGTACCGATCCGCTCACACCGTCGAGTAGCACGATGTCGGTGAACGTCCCTCCGATGTCGACAGCCAGCCGCCAGTCACCCACCTCGATCAGCCTGTCTCGTCCAGGTCGGGCCGCGGTGGTGCAAACACGTCGAGGATCCAGCACTCCCCGTACACATCGTCGCCGTGGAAGATGCTGTCCCCGTGCCAGACACCGCTGCCCGCAATGTAGACATCGCCGGGCTCCAGTACCGTCCTCTCCTCGGTGTCCTCTTCCTCGCCGATGCGGAAGTCCAGGGAGCCTCGAAACACGATGCCAAGTTGTTCGATGTCCTCGTGGCGGTGGATCAGCGACCCGGCTGCCTGGTCAGCGATTCGCCAGAAACAGAGCTGAAGCTTCTCGCCGTTGATAACCCGGCGCCTGAAGCCAGCACGATCGGTCTCCTGGAACGCACCGTCGTCCAGGAAGTACACGTAGCGCTGGTCGCTGGTCACAGATCTCCTTCAGATGGTTCAGATCAACTGGCTGAGCATTCGGCGCTCGACCTCGGCCAGGTGGTCTCCGGCTGCGAGCGCGGCACGCTCTCCGTCTCCGGCGAGCACCGCCGCGGCGATCTGCCGATGGCCCTCGGCTGAACCGCTGATGATCTCGTTCACCTGCCTTCGGTTGGCCTGGGTGTAGAGGAGCGATGCGAATGCCGGCGACTCGAACAGCGCCCGCAGCACCCGCCCGTAGAGCTCAGCGAGAAGCGGGTTGTTGCAGGCTGAGGCGATTGCGGCATGGAACCGGTGGTCCAGGTCCCTGAACTGGCCTAGTTCCATACCGGGCTCGAACTCGTCGGCCAGTTCACCTATCTTGGTGCGCTGACAATCCGAAGCGTGGCGTGTTGCCAAGTGGGTCATGGCTATCTCTATGACCCGTCGCGTCTCGAACAACTCCCGCACCTCCCGCTTCAGGCCATCAGCAGGAGCCGACACGACCCCGAGGTACTCGACGACGTGTAGGCGGCTGTTCCGCCGTTCGACGACGCCCAGTGAGATCAACTGCTGGATGGCCTCACGGACCGTGGTTCGCGCCACCCCGAACTCGTCGCACAACTGGCGTTCCGCAGGCATACGTGCTCCGGGCTCGAAGTGTCCAGCCCGAATCGAGTCCATCAGCTGGTCGCGGACCTGCTCTGCGACGGTCGTGTACTTGATTCGCGTGAAGCGGGGGCGGGTGTCGTCGATCACTTCGCCGTCCATCTGGTCAGCCACCTCCCACCCGGTCCGCTCCGAAGCGTTCCGCTGCTGCATCCAGGTCCAGCGGCCTGATGATCGCCTCGGTCTCGGCTTCACCCCAATCGGCCTGTGGCACAAGCCACATGACCTCGAACTCCAGCCCATCGGGATCCAAAGAGTAGATACTCAGGTTTCCACCATGGTCACTTGCTCCAACGAGGGCACCGCAGGCATCCAGCCGATCTCTTAGGTCCTTCAACTCGGCAAGGGTCGCCACCTCCCATCCAATGTGGTACAGGCCCACAGACCCCTTTCCAGCATCAGAGTCGGATGCCCCCGGGCCCATGGTGAAGAACACGATGTCGTGGTGGTTGTCGGACCTGGGGGCTCGCATGAAGACGAACCCGCCACTGGCATCCTCAGCCACCGTCCGGAATCCAAGGATGTCCGCGTAGAAGCGCTGGTGAACACGGGCATCGCGTACATACAACACAGCGTGGTTGAGCCGAGTGATCATCGTCGCTTCCGTGGGTCCCGTGGTCTGATGGTCTGACCATAGTCTGAAAGTCTGCAGACCGTCTAGGTGGACGGAGTTGTGCAGTGCAGTGCAGCGGATCGTGACCCGTCCGATGAGTTCAGCAGTGAAGAATCAGGCGCGCACCCATGATGTCGTCCTTGAGTTGGGCCACCAGGGATTCGACACCGTCGAAACGGCGCTCGCCGCGCAGGAAGTCGGCGAACGACACCCTGCAAAACTCGCCGTAGAGATCCCCGTCGAAATCGATCAGGTGGGCTTCGAGCAGGGAATGCTCAGCGTGGAGGTAGAACGTCGGGCGCCTCCCGATGTTTATCGCACAGGGGTGGTTCGACCCGTCGGCGCGCTCTAGCCAACCCGCGTAGACACCATCCGAGGGCCAGACACGATCCTGTGCAATGGGTATGTTCGCAGTAGGGAACCCCAGAGTCCTCCCCCGCTGTTCACCGTGGATGACCTCACCGCTCACCTGATAGGGCCGACCCAGCATTCTGGCTGCGTGTGCCACATCTCCCCCCTGCAACGCGCGACGAATCGCCGTCGACGAGATCGACTCAAGAGTGAGTGGCATTTCCCTTACCGCGTCGACACCGATCACATCCAAGCCGTGGTCTGGTCTCATCTCCTGAAGAAACGCCAGATTGCCCTCACGACGGTTCCCGAAGTGCAGGTCGTGGCCGACTATGAGCACTTCAGCACCTACCTGACCAATGAGAACAGTCTTGGTGAACTCGAGGGCTGTTCGCTGCGCAACCACCTCGTCGAAGTCGATGAGGAACGCCACGTCGATACCGCACTCGCCGATCAGACCAAGGCGGTCATCGAGGGTGGTGAGGAGAAGCGGAGCGCTCTCTGGTCGGAGAACCTGGGCCGGGTGCCCAATGAACGTGACTACCGCTGCCGCAATCCCGCGTCGCCGGGCCTCTCTCACCGTTCGACCCAATACCTCCTGATGGCCAAGGTGGACACCGTCGAAGGTTCCCAGGGTCACCGCGACAGGAACATCATGGGATCCACTATCGCCGAGACGGTGAACCTTCATGGCACCCCACGCTATGGGCAGATCTCCTGACAGGGATACTCGGGCAGGGACCCGGACGCTGACAGGTTGCCGCGACTGCTACGACGGTAGGGTCGCGCGATGTCCCCAGACCAGTTCCCGGCCCCGCTGGATGCCGAGTCCCCGAAACTCGGATGCTGGCTGAAGGTGCCATCCACGGTCACTGCCGAGGCGGCCTCGCTTCTCGGATTCGACTACATAAGCATCGACATGCAACACGGTCTGGTCGACCGACACGACCTGGTACCGATGCTTCAGGCCATCCACCCACATTCGCCGTGGCCAATCGTCCGGGTACCCGCAAACGACCCATCGGCCATAGGGTGGTGCCTGGACGGCGGCGCCACCGGTGTGATCGTCCCCCTTGTCAGCTCGGCCGCCGAGGCAGAAGCAGCCGTCAGGTTATGCAGGTACCCGCCGGCTGGCCACAGGAGCACCGGGCCGACCCGCGCGTCGCTCGTCTACGGTAGTGACTACGTGGCGACGGCCGACTCCTTCATCCAGTGCATACCGATGATCGAGACAACAGGGGCGCTTGAGTCCCTCGACGAGATCCTCTCGGTTCCAGGAGTCGATGTCGTCTATGTCGGACCGTCGGACCTCTCCATGAACCTCGGGCTGGGTCCGGGAAACCACGACGGCGAGCCCTCCTTCGACGACGCCCTGGCGAGAATCGTGAAGGCCTGCGGGAGACACGGTGTCATGCCAGGAATCCACGCCAACGCGACGCTCGCCCCCAAACGACTCGACCAGGGATTCAAGATGGTGTCGATTGCCGAAGACCTGAACGGGATGAGAGAAACGCTGGCAGACGCTCTCGACTCGGTCAGAAGACGCTGACGGTACCGCTGCCGAGCCTCCACGCCGTGCCCTCAGTAGAGACCGAGCAGCCGCCCTGCGAACCCCAGCACGGCCAGCACCAGCACCGGACGGATCACCTTCTCGCCACCTATCACGGTGACACGGGCGCCTATGGCGCCTCCGACGGCGAACCCGGCGCCCAGGACCAGTGCCGGTACCCAGTCGATCCTTCCACCGATGATGAACACGGGCAGGGCAGCAAGGGTCACGACCAGGATTACGACGACCTTGATGCTGTTGGCTACAACCAGGTCCAGGCCTGAGCGGGACAGGGCCAGGACAAGGAGCAGGCCAATCCCGGCCTGGAAGGCTCCCCCGTAGACACCGATACCCAGGAACACAGTTGTCGCCAACGGGCCCGACCAACGGGTGTCGGTCGACGCAACGTCGACACGCGGGGGCCGCAGGGAGATGACGAGCATGGGCACCATGAGGAACCCGAAGACCTGCTCAAACGTCTCGTCTGTGAGCTGCCCGACCAGTACGGCCCCTATCACCGACCCCGACGCAACCGGAACCAGCACGGGTAGGACCCTCGACCATCCCGAGAAACCCAGACGGCGGAAGCCGGCGGCGGCGGTTGCCATGGAGGTCAGGATTCCGATCCGGTTGGAGCCGTTGGCCACGTTGCCCGGCACCCCGGCCAGCACCAGCAGGGGCACCGTGAGCAGCGACCCGCCCCCGGCCATTGTGTTGACCACACCAGCGGCCAGACCTCCGAACAGCAACAGGACGACGTCGAACGGATCCACCGCGGTGTCCGTCAGCCCAGTGCTTCGCGTGCAGAACTGGCGATATCTCCGAGCCGCTCCGACGATCCTCCGGGAAACTCGCCGGGAAGCAGGCTCCCCAAGAAGGACACGAAGCTCAGCCGCACTGGCCCTTCGGACAGATCACTATGAGCATCAATCGGATGCGCTGTGACCGTGGCTCCACCACTGCCTGATCCATCAACGGTCGGTTCGATCAACACAGTCGTCCCGATACGGAAACCTCCCTCGTCTTCGAGCCAGCAGGCGTAGTAACCATGGGCAGGTACCAGGATCGCCGAGTTAACGAATACCTCCCAGGAACCGGTACCACAGGTCACGACATCAATCGGATCAGCCACGCCGCGGATCTCGTAGGCCCGACCCAGCATCGAGTTGGCACGCTCCAGGTCGCCTCGGGCCAGAGCCCGCCTGATGAACGTCGACGACACCTGCTCGTGGTCCCTTGCCGGAGAACCACCGGTACCGACCAGACCGATGCCCAGCACCTCGAACCCGTGCGATGCACCCATTCGACGCAACAGGTCAACGTTACCCAGTCGGTGGTGCCCGAAGTGGAAGTCCTCACCCACCACGACGACACGGGCACCGAGGTCGCGGACGAGCACCTCCTCGACAAAGTCCTCGGCGGATTCACCGGCCCTCGACTCGTCGAAGGGCACGATCAGGGTCAGGTCGACCCCTGTGGTGGCGAGCTGCTCCAACTTCTGGTCGGTGTCGGTCAGAAGCAATGGAGCCGAGTCGGGGCGGACCACACTGGCCGGGTGCCTATCGAAGGTGACCACAGCCGAGGCGAGCCCCCGCTCGGTGGCCAGGCGGCGGACCTCGGAGATCACCTGTCGATGTCCGAGGTGTACGCCGTCGTAGGCGCCGATTGTGAGCGCCGTGCCGTTCTGCGGCGGGTCGGCCGGGATGGTCGCACTGCGGATCTCCACGGCCCGAGGCTAGCCACCCGGCCCGCCCGGACCGGACCGCTGACACGCCGGTGCCCCCGGTCAGTCGACCAGGACGACCGCCGGCTTGGCCCTCTCCCGGTGTGGCTCGTAGACGGCCAGCAGCGAGCCGTCGGCGGAATGGACAGCCCACGGACCGGAGCCCGAGACCCCCAGACGACCCCGGTCCAGCACCCTTCCGTGTCCCACCTCCGAGGCGACCTCGTCGTCGACGGTCACCCCGGCCATGTCCCTCAGCGCAGCCTCTATCGGCAACAGGTCCATGCCCTCGACCGGATGGGCCTCGTCCACGGTGAACGATCCGACCGACAGCCTCCGAAGATCGTCCAGGTGGGCTCCCCCACCCAGTGCCGTGCCGAGGTCCGCGGCCAGGGTCCTGACATAGGTACCCGACGAACACTCGACCAGCGCCCGGTAGACACCGGGATCAGCGGTCCCGGTGACCTCGAACCGGTAGACGGTCACGGGTCGCCCCGCCCGCTCGACCTCACCGCCCTCACGGGCGATCTCGTACAGCCGCCGTCCGCCCACCCTGACCGCCGAGACCATCGGCGGAACCTGCTCGATGTCACCGACGAACAGGACAGCGGCGGCCGACACGTCGTCGGGATGCAGCGAGGACATGTCGTGCTCAGCAGTCACCTCTCCGGAGGCGTCGAGGGTCGACGTCTCCGTGCCGAACCTGATCCGGCACGTGTAGGTCTTCGGCAGTGCCGTCAGAAATCTCAGCAACCGGGTGGCCCTCCCGACGCCGAGCACCAGGACACCCGTGGCATCAGGGTCGAGCGTCCCCGAGTGGCCGACCTTTCTCGTGCCGAGCACGCCACGGGCCCTGGCGACCACGTCGTGACTGGTCCAGCCGGCCGCCTTGTCGACCACGGCGATGCCGTCGGGACCCGCAGGTCGACCGCTCACGGCCCCACACCCGGCCGGGCCACCCGATACTCGGACGACATGCCCGCTCAGTCGTCCCCACAGCTGAGGTCCCTCAGGATCGCCTCGATCCGACCAGCCGATCGGGCGGTGTCGTCGATCACGAAGACCAGCGGTGGCACACGCCGCAGCCGGGCCTGCCTACCGATGGCCCTGTGCAGGCGCGGCCGATACTCCTCTAGTGCCTCCTGCAGGTCCTCATCGCCCGCATCGCCGGCGACGAAGACTCGGGCGCTACTGAGGTCACGATCGGTCTCGACACCGGTGACGGTGGGAAACCCCAGGCGCTCGTCGTCGATGCGGTCCAGTTCCTCGGCCAGGATCCGGACCAGCAGTGAGTTGAGCCGGTCGGTCCGCTCGTAGCCGCGTGGACCGCTGGTGGGTCGGCGTCGTGCCCGCTTCATCGTCGGCCGCTCAGGTGCGGACGACCTCCCGGTTCTCATAGGTCTCGATGACGTCGCCGTGCTTGAGGTCCTGGTAGTCGGACAGCCCGATTCCGCACTCGAACCCCGACTGGACCTCGCTCACGTCCTCCTTGAAGCGGCGCAGCGAGCTGACATCGCCCTTCCAGATGATCGTGCCGTCACGGAGGAAGCGCACCTTCGAACCACGCGTGATAGTGCCGTTGGTGACGTAACAACCCGCCACCTTGCCGACCCGGGGAACCGAGAAGACCTCGCGTACCTCCGCATCGCCTGTGACGACCTCTTCGAACTCGGGGGCGAGCATGCCGAGCATGGCCGACTCGATGTCCTCGATCAGTTTGTAGATGATCTCGTAGGACCGGATCTCGACGTTCTCGGCGTCGGCCAGCTCCCGGGCCTTGCGCTCGGGACGCACGTTGAAGCCGATGATCGTCGCATTGGACGTGGCGGCCAGCTGGATGTCGTTCTCGGTGATGCGCCCCACCGCCCGGTGCACGAACGACAACTTGACATCGTCGCGCTCGAGCTTGCGCAGGCTCTCGGTGACCGCCTCCAGCGAGCCGTTCACGTCTGCCTTCACCACGAGATTCAGGTTGGCTGCCTCGCCCTTCTGGATCTGCTCGAAGATGTCCTCCAGGCGGGCACCACCCGACAGGGCGTGTGCATCGCGGCCGATGTTGGCGACACGGCGCCAGTGCCCCCTCTTGTCGGCGACGCGGCCGGCAATCCGTTCGTTGGGCGCCACGACGAACCCGTCGCCCGCATCGGCCACATCGGAAAGGCCGAGCACCTGGACCGGGGTCGACGGTCCGGCCTCCTTGATCTGCTCGCCGTTGTCGTCGAGCAGGGCCCTGACCCGGCCCCACGCCGCACCGGCGACCAGGGGGTCACCGACCCTGAGGGTGCCCTGCTGGACCAGGACCGTTGCCACGGGGCCGCGACCAATGTCCAGGAACGACTCGAGGACGACCCCCTGGGCCCTGCCGTCAGGATCGCCTCTGAGGTCCTCGACCTCGGCCAACACGAGAAGGTTCTCGAGGAGATCGTCGATGCCCAGGTCCTGGAGAGCCGAGACCTCGACCACGACGGTGTCGCCACCCCACGACTCGGGCACGAGCTCGTTCTCGGCCAACTGGCTGAGGACACGCTGCGGGTCGGCGTTCTCACGATCGATCTTGTTCACGGCGACCAGGATCGGCACGTCGGCCGCCCTGGCGTGGTGGATCGCCTCGACCGTCTG
>DQOF01000132.1 GCA_015658775.1 Acidimicrobiia bacterium
ACCTGGGCGGCCGAGAGGGCAGCGAAACCGCGTCGCCGCCGACCGGAGTGGGGCCGGCCTGACGGCATGAGGGTGGAGCTCAGAAACCCACGTCGCCTAGAGTTGGACGGCCCCATGGCGGTAGGAAACAGGCACCCCGCCTACAAGGAGGCCCTGAACGCGATAGAGGTCCGGTCGCCCGGTACGAAGCACGCGTTCTACTCCGGGTTCCAAGCCAGGAGGGCGGATCTCTTCGCGGGCTCGGACGACGGTGCCATCGGACCACCGGGAGAGTGCGAGCGGTGCGGGGTGCCGTGCAGCAACGAGGTGTGCGCGTTCTGCCGACTCCTGGAACGGGTGGGTGGTGCGCTGCCGGAATCGACGGACCCCGCTCCAGCGCTGCCCGCTCCCGTGGTCCTGGGCCCGACCCGGGGGCGGAGCCGGGAGGAGACCGGCCCATGAGCCGCGTCTACAGTGTCGGCGAACACGTCCTCCTGGTGGACAACAAGAGGCGTCGCTACCTGGTGACGCTCGAAGCCGGGGGAGAGTTCCACTCCCACACCGGGGTGTTGAGGCACGACGACCTCATCGGTGAGGTGGAAGGTGCCTCTCTCAGGTCCAGTCGCGGCAGTTCCTTCGTGGCTTTTCGGCCCACCCTCTCCGACTACATCCTGAAGATGCCGCGAGGCGCCCAGGTCATCTATCCGAAGGACCTGGGGCCGCTGCTGATGCTCGCCGACATATTCCCCGGGGCCCGGGTGTTCGAGTCCGGGGTGGGGTCGGGGGCCCTGTCGATGACGATGCTGCGGGCTGGAGCCGTGATCACCGGATACGACCTTCGCGAGGACTTCGCCGACCGGGCCCGCGGCAACGTGGAGGCGATGCTCGGCAGTGAGGTGCTCGGGCGCTACGAGGTCTCGATCCGGAATGCCTACGACGGCATTGACCTGGAGCAGTTGGACCGTGTGGTGCTGGACCTTCCGGAACCCTGGCGGGTTGTGCCGCACGCCGCGTTGGCGCTCCGACCCGGGGGCATAATCGTGGCATACACGCCGAGCATCCTGCAGGCCGTGGAGTTCCGCAATGCGCTCGAGGCGCACGGCTTCGAGTTCGCCGAGACGATCGAGGTCCTGAACAGGACCTGGCACATCGCCGGCCAGGCTGTTCGGCCGGATCATCGCATGGTCGCCCACACGGGCTTCCTGAGCCACGCCCGCCTGCTCGGGTCGTGAGTTCCCGGTCCACGGTCGGGCGCCCCCTGCTCGTCGGGGTCGTCGTTGTCGCAGCGGCACTGGTGTGGAGCGTCGGTGGTCCGGGCCTCCCCGGGCCGTACGTCGTGCCGGTCGACAGCTCGGCGGGAGTGGGCATGACGGAGGTACCGCTCGAGCACGGGCTGGACGACGACCTCCTTGCCGAGGTGCGCGAGTCCACAGCCCATGTACACGGCCTGGGTTGTATCGCCGCCCAGGTCGGGACAGGGTTCGTCGCCGGTGCCGACCTCGTCGTCACGGCGGCCCACGTGGTTGCCGGATTTGATTCTCCGATCGTGGACATAGACGGTGTCTCGACCCCGGCCATTGTCGTCGCGTTCGACCCGCGCTCCGACCTGGCGGTGCTGTCGACCGCGGTCGGGCTGCCACCTGCGCTGCCGCTGGCGGACGCATTGGCCGGTCAGACGGTTGCGCTGGTCGCCTACGACGACGAGGGGAATCCGGCAACGAGCGCCGTGCGGATCGGACGGCTCATCTTCGCCGTCGGCGACGACATCTACGGTGATCCGGCCGACGGTAGGGCGGCGCTGGAACTGACTGCGGAGGTCGTGTACGGCAACTCAGGTGGACCGCTGGTGGACGGGACCGGAGCGGTCGTCGGAGTGCTGTTCTCGCGCGTGCGCGGCGGTCGCGCCGTCGCCTATGCGGTGCAGTCGGCCGAGGTACTGGAACTGCTCGCAGGCCTGGACGCCGGCGGCACCCTGGAGGAGGTCGGTTCGGGCCCGTGCAGGCCCAGGTGACCAGACCCGTCAGGTCACTCGACCTCGATGTAGATGCACTCGCCGGGGCACTCCTCGGCGGACTCTATGGTGGCCTCGAGCAGGCCATCGGGAATCACCGCCAGACCCTCGGGCCCACCCGGATCGCTGAAGATCTTGTCGCCTTCCTTCACGTAGGCGAGGCCGTCGTCGAGCATGGCGAAGACCTCCGGCGCGATCTCTTCGCAGAGACCGTCCCCTGTGCAGAGATCCTGATCGATCCAGACCTTCATTCGGGTCGGTTCCTCTCTTGTGCCCGCCGGCCTCTGCCGACGTCTCCAGTCATGACCGGACAATACCTGCCAGTGGGGGCTTACCCCTGCATCGTGGGCCGGGTCGGACCCGGCCGCCGATATCTGAACCGAGCCTACCGGTGGCCTCGTCAGAACCATGCGACCAACGGCCCGTACCGGCTATGGCACGGGTCACGTCGGGCAGGGACGATAGGGTCGCCGCAGAGGGAGGTCTCGTGCAGCAACGTGACGACGGTGAACCGGAGACCCGGACCGAGGCAGTCGTGGGTGGGGCCGAGTCGGACGAGTTGCTGTCCGCCCTCGAGACCGAAGTGGCCGAACTACGTCGTCGCATCAAGGATGCCCCGGTACGCGTCAGCAGGTTCGAGGCCGAGATAGCCGATCTGAAGCGGGACCTGGCCAGGACCACGGTCCGCAACCACAAATTGACCACAACCGTCGAGACGGCACGCGAGCGGATAGCGGTCCTCCGCGAGGAGGTCGAGAAGCTCTCCCAGCCACCCTCGGCATACGGGACCGTGATCGGCCTCAACGACGACGGCACCGCCGACATCAACTCGGGTGGGCGCAAGATGCGTGTGACAGTCCATCCCGACCTGGCCGACGGGTTGAGTCCCGGTCAGGAGGTCGTGCTGAACGAGTCGATGAGCGTCATCCTGGCCCGCCCGGCGGAGGGAACCGGCGAGGTCGTGAGGGTCAAGGAGCTGTTCGACGGCGGGACCCGTGCGCTGGTGGTGGGTCGCGCCGACGAGGAACTCGTCGTGGAACTGTCCGCCGAGGTGGCCCGGGGCCACCTCAGGAGCGGCGACTCGGCCCTCATCGACCCCCGTGCAGGCCTGATTCTCGAGCGACTGCCCCGCCCCGAGGTGGAGGGCCTCATCCTGGAGGAGGTCCCTGACGTCACCTACGACGACGTGGGCGGCCTCTCCCAGCAGATAGAGATGATCGTGGACGCCGTCGAGTTGCCGTTCCTGCACCGTGACCTGTTCGCCGAGTACGACCTGCCCGCGCCAAAGGGAATCCTGCTGTACGGACCGCCGGGTTGCGGCAAGACCCTCATAGCCAAGGCGGTGGCCAACTCCCTGGCCGGCAAGGTCTCCGACATCTCGGGTGACAGGGAGGCCCGCAGCTACTTCCTGAACATCAAGGGCCCGGAACTCCTCAACAAGTACGTCGGAGAGACCGAACGGCAGATCAGGCTGGTGTTCCAGCGCGCCCGGGAGAAGTCGGAACAGGGTTGGCCCGTGATCGTCTTCTTCGACGAGATGGAGTCGCTGTTCCGCACGCGCGGCACCGGCATCAGCTCCGACATGGAGTCCACGATCGTTCCACAGCTGCTGGCCGAGATCGACGGGGTCGAGGCGCTCAGAAATGTGATCGTGATAGGGGCATCCAACAGGGAGGACCTCATCGATCCGGCCATCCTGCGCCCCGGCCGCCTCGACGTGAAGATCAAGATCGAACGTCCCGACGAGACCGCCGCGGCCCAGATCTTCCGCCGCTACCTGGTGGCAGAACTGCCGATTGACGCCGAGACCATCGAGACGGTCGGTGGCGGCGACAAGGAGAAGGCCGTCCTGGCGATGGTCGACGAGGCCGTGGCGACCATGTACTCGGACGAGGACAGGAACAGGTTCCTGGAGGTCACCTACCTGAACGGAGACAAGGAGGTCCTCTTCTTCCGGGACTTCGCTTCGGGGGCGATGATCGAGAACATCGTCCGGCGGGCCAAGAAGCTGGCCATCAAGCGCGAGTTGTCCGGCGGCGAGAAGGGCATCAGGGTCGACGACCTTGTGCGGGCGGTGCGCCAGGAGTTCAAGGAACACGAGGACCTTCCCAACACCACTAACCCCGACGACTGGGCGAAGATCTCCGGCAAGAAGGGAGAGCGCATCGTCTACGTCCGCACCCTCACCTCGGGTCTGGACGAGGACGGTGGCGGCCGGGCCATCGAAGGCGTGGGAACCGGCCAGTACCTCTGACAGCACCACGCCCGTGGCTCGGCTGTGGGAAGTGGCCACGCCGCTAAGGTCCGCACATGGCCGTACCCAAGACGCTCGGCATCGAGACCGAGTTCGGCATCGTCCACCGTGGTGTCGCCGATCCGAACCCCATCACTGCATCATCGCTGCTGATCAACGCGTACCTCAGCCGGAGGGCCGAGCCCGGCGCAGGGCCCGGGGCCCCACGCGTGGGTTGGGACTTCATCGACGAGACCCCGGGTGTGGACGCCCGCGGCTTCGCCCACATGAGCGGCCTGGTCCCTGAGATCGAGACCCACCTGGTCAACGCGGTGCTGACCAACGGCGCCCGCTACTACGTCGACCACGCCCATCCGGAACTGAGCACGCCCGAGTGTGCGGACGCGCTCTCTGTGGTTCGGTACGACCGCGCCGCCGAGTTGATCCTGATCGAGTCGATGGAGGCCGCCAACGAGATCCTGCCCGAGGACCAGGAGTTGGTGGTGTACAAGAACAACTCGGACGGCAAGGGCAACAGTTACGGGTGCCACGAGAACTACCTCATGGACCGGGCGACCCCGTTCTGGCGGATCGTCCAACATGCGACCACACACTTCGTGACACGCCAGATCTTCACTGGAGCGGGCAAGGTGGGGAGCGAGGCACCCTGGAAGACCCTCGACGAGGTTCCCTTCCAGTTGACTCAGCGAGCCGACTTCTTCGAGGAGGAGGTGGGCCTCGAGACCACCCTGAAGCGGCCGATCGTCAACACCCGCGACGAGCCCCACGCCGACCCGCTCCTCTACCGGCGCCTGCATGTGATCGTCGGTGACGCCAACCTCTGCGAGGTGGCGACGTTCCTGAAGGTCGGCACCACGGCGATCGTGTTGGCAATGGTCGAGGACGACTTCCTGGACCCGCGCCTGACCGTCGTCGATCCGGTGAGGGCACTGCAGGCGGTCTCTTGGGACACGGGCCTGGCCGAACCGCTCCTCCTGGGAGACGGGAGGACGGCCACCGCCCTGGACCTGCAGTGGGAACTGCTGGAGGCATCGCAGAAGTACCTGCTGCAGCGGGGCACGGCCGCTGTCGGGGGTGTGGTCGCTGAACAGGTGGTCGGTCGGTGGGAGTCGGTCCTGGCGTCACTGGAAGCCCGGCCCGAGCACCTCCTCGGGGTCGTGGACTGGATCACCAAGAGGCACCTGCTGGAGGGATTCCGGGCACGTCACGGCCTGGAACCGGACGACGTGAGGTTGGCCGCCCTCGACCTGCAGTACCACGACCTGCGCCCGGAGCGCTCCCTGTTCGCCCGGCTGGCCGCCGAGACGCTCGTGGACCCACGTGATGCTCGGACGGCGATGGACCAGCCTCCGGACGACACCAGGGCGTTCTTCCGTGGCCGCTGCCTGCAACGCTGGCCCGGGAGCGTCATCGCCGCCAACTGGGATTCGATGGTGTTCGAGGTCGGGAGCGAGTCGCTCAGGCGGGTACCGATGATGGAGCCGACACGTGGCACCCGGGAGCACGTAGGTACGCTCATCGACGAGTGCGACACGGTTGTCGAGTTGCTGGAACGCCTGGCCACCTGACTACCGGTGAGGTGAGGAGAGAACATGGTTGAGCGGGAACACAAGCAGCGCGGTACCGGCGAGCGGACCGAAGGGGAGACCTCCGAGGTCGCCGCCATCCCGGCTTCGAGTGACGGGAGCCACCGGCTCAAGGAGGAACTTGACGACCTCCTGGATGAGATCGACGAGGTCCTCGAGTCGAATGCCGAGGAGTTTGTGAAGAACTACATCCAGAAGGGCGGCGAATAGTCCGGTCGGCAGCCGGGTTAGCCTCCGCACAGTGACACTTCCCCTGTTCAGCCCCGGCGAGGACCCTGGACCCAGTTTCTTCGGACTCCTGGCACATCTGGGCCTGGAGTCTCCCGGACCACAAGCCCCGATGGGCCCCCCTGGGGTCACCCATGGCACGACGGTGCTGGCCATCCGATATGTCGACGGTGTGGTGATGGCCGGCGACCGCAGGGCCACCACCGGCAATCTCATCAGCCACCGTTCGATGGAGAAGGTCTTCCCCGCCGACAACACCTCAGGCGTGGCCATCGCGGGTGCGGCCGGGCCGGCAATGGAGATGGTCTGCCTGTTCCAACTGCAGTTGGAGCACTACGAGAAGGTCGAGGGCAATCCCCTCAGCCTCGACGGCAAGGCGAACCAACTCAGCCAGATGTTGCGATCCCACCTACCGGCGGCGATGCAGGGACTTGCGGTGCTGCCGATCTTCGCCGGCTACGACGAGCGGGTTCAGACGGGTCGGCTGTTCCAGTTCGACGTCACCGGCGGCCGTTACGAGGAGCGTGCGCACGCAGCCGTCGGCTCGGGCAGCCTCCACGCCACCACGGTTATGAAGATCCGGCATCACGACGACCTCGACCGTGAGGGCGCCGTCGACATAGCCGTGGAGGCCCTCTTCCAGGCGGCCGACGAGGACACCGCGACCGGCGGCCCCGACCCCATCCGCGGCATCTACCCTGTGGTGGCGGCCATCACGGCGGACGGCTACGAGAGGCTCCCAGACGACGAGGTGGCAGCGCGCACCGATGCCCTGCTCCGCCGTATCGGTGGAGGTGAGGCGACATGACCGTTCCCATGTACGTCTCACCGGAGCAGGTGATGAAGGACCGGGCCGACTACGCCCGCAAGGGCATCGCCCGGGGGCGGGCCGCGGTGGCCAGCACGTTCCAGGACGGTGTCCTGTTCTGCGCCGAGAATCCCTCGAACACCCTGCGAAAGCTCAGCGAGATATACGACCGCATCGGGTTCATGGGGGTGGGCAAGTACAACGAGTTCGACCAGTTGCGGATAGCAGGCGTACGACACGCCGACCTGAAGGGATACTCCTACAGCCGTGACGACGTCGACGCCCGTTGGCTGGCCAACCAGTACGCACAGATCTTGGGCCAGTACTTCACCCACGAGATGAAGCCGCTGGAGATCGAGATCCTCATAGCCGAGATGAGCCTCGAGCCCGGAGACGACCGCCTGTTCCACCTGCTCTACGACGGCACGGTCATGGACACCACCACGCATGTGGTCATCGGCGGTGAGGCCGACGTGATAAGGGAGCGCCTGGAGGCCTCCTGGTCCGACGGCGACGACCTGGACGCGGCGGTCGCTGTCGCGGTCCAAGCGCTGGCAGGACCCGACCGGGCCCTGGTACCAGACGACCTGGAGGTGGCCGTCCTGGCCAGGGAGAACGGCCGCCGTGCGTTCAGACGCATCGAGGGCGAGGCGTTGGCCTCCCTGCTCGGCTGACGGCGACAAGCCGGACCGGGGCGGCCAGGTGCAACGTCGTATCTACGGCATCGAGACCGAGTACGGGGTGACATGCACCCTGGACGGCCAGCGCCGCCTCAGCCCGGACGAGGTGGCCCGCTACCTGTTCCGGCGGGTCGTCTCGTGGGGACGCAGCTCCAACGTGTTCCTGTCCAACGGTGCCCGCCTGTACCTCGACGTCGGCTCCCACCCCGAGTATGCGACGCCCGAGTGCGACTCGGTCCGGGATGTCATCACCCACGACAAGGCCGGTGAGAGGATCCTGGAACAGCTGCTGGTAGGTGCCGAGGAGCGGCTCCGGGAGGAGGGGATCAATGGCGACATCTTCCTCTTCAAGAACAACACGGACTCGGCGGGCAACTCCTACGGCTGTCACGAGAACTACCTCACTACAAGGCGCGAGGACACGTCCGAGTACGCCGAGTTCCTGATCCCCTTCCTCGTGACCAGGCAGATCTACGCCGGCGCAGGCAAGGTCCTGCAGACGGCCCGCGGCGCCAAGTACTGCATCAGCCAGCGCGCCGAACACATCTGGGAGGGGGTGTCGAGTGCGACCACGAGGTCGCGTCCGATCATCAACTCCCGTGACGAGCCACACGCCGACGCTGAGCGCTTCCGACGACTGCACGTGATCGTCGGTGACTCCAACATGAGCGAGTACGCGGCGTTCCTGAAGGTGGGTGCATGCGGACTCCTGCTGCGGATGGTCGAGGACCCGAGCGTCGTGCTGAGGGACATGACCCTGGAGAATCCCATCCGGGCGATCCGCGAGATCAGCCACGACATCACCTGCCGTCGGACGGTCCGCCTGGCGAACGGCCGCGAGGTAACCGCACTCGACATCCAGCAGGAGTTCCTGGATCGTGCCGTCCGGTTCGCCGAACACCGTGAGATGAGCGACGAGGAGCAGCAGGTGCTGGCCATGTGGGAGCACTGCCTGGACGTCATCCAGCGGGATCCGTTGGAGCTGGGTCGGGAATGCGACTGGGTGGCCAAGTACCGCCTGATCGAGGGCTACAGGAATCGCCACGGCCTGCCTCTGGCGGATCCCAGGGTGGCGCTCATCGACCTCCAGTACCACGATATCGACCGCAGCCGAGGCCTCTACTACAGGATGCAGGGTAGGGACATGATGGAGCGGACCACGACCGACGACGCCATCGGCGATGCGGTGGAGAATGCCCCCTCGACCACCAGGGCGAGGCTGAGGGGAGAGTTCATCCGGCGCGCCAAGGAGCGGAACCGCGACTACACGGCCGACTGGGTGCACCTCAAGTTGAACGACCAGGCCCAGCGAACCGTGCTCTGCAAGGATCCCTTCCGCTCCCACGACGAGAGAGTCCAGAAGTTGATCGACTCCCTCTGAGGCCGGTGGTCGCAGGCTCATAGACTGGCCCTGTGAGGAAGTTGGAGCGGCTGCTGGACCTGGTGGCAGCCCTTCTGGCAGCCGAGGGGCCCCTCAGCCGACACCAGTTGCGGGAGAGGATGCCCCCGGGGGCGTACTCGCAGCACGACGAGAACTTCCGGCGCACGTTCGAACGGGACAAGGACGACCTGCGCGGAATGGGCCTTCCGATCGTCGTCGAGCCGATCCCAGCCACGGACCCACCGCTGGACGGATACCTGATCCACCGGAGTGACTACGAAGACGATCTGCCGGCTCTCAGCCCCGACGAGTTGGCGGCACTGCACCTCGCCTCGAACGTGGTCCGCCTGCAGGACGCACCCACCGACGACCCGTTCTGGCGGCTCGGCGGGGTCCCAGGACCAGACCGCACACCGGTCGGGGTGGTGGCCGAGGTGCCGGCCGATGAGGCTGTGCGCATCCTGATGGCTGCCACTGCGGAGCGTCGGGTGGTTTCGTTCGGCTACAACGACCGGGATCGCACGGTCGAGCCACACCGGCTGGTGTTCACGCGGGGCCGCTGGTACCTCGCCGGTAGGGACCTCCTGCCCGGAGAGGCACGGCAGTTCAGGGTCGACCGGATAACCGGGCCTGTCACGGCGGGCGACCCGGGTGGCTTCGACACCCCCGACACGCCCGCCGAGGTGAATGACGATCCGGCATGGCGGTACGGCGACGACGAGGTCCTGGTCGCCCGCCTGCAGGTAGACGGGCGCCATGTCCCATGGGTGGTCGACTTCCTGGGCGGATCGGCCGTCGTCGAGGAGCGTGGGGACGGATCGGTGGTGGTGGAGGAGACGGTCCGCAACCGTGCCGCCTTCCGATCGTTCGTGCTGACCTTCCTCGACGGTGCCGAGGTCCTGGGGCCCCGGGAGTTGCGTGACGACATGACGAGTTGGCTGCGGGCACTGCTGTGAGCGCTATGACCGCGCTCGACCGACTTCGAAGGCTGCTTGCGATCATCCCGTGGGTCGCCGGGAGCGACGGGGTCGACATCACGGCGATAGTCGACCGGTTCGACTACCCGCGCGACGAGTTGCTGGAGGACCTCAAGGAGGTCGTCTGGTTCGTCGGCGTGCATCCCTTCACCTACGACTGCCTGCTCGAGATGACCGTGGACGACGAGAGGTTGTGGATCCGCTACGGGGACTGGTTCAGGCGTCCGATGAAGTTGGACACTGCGGAGATCGTCGCACTCCACGCCGCAGGCAGGTCCGTTGCCGCACTCGCTGACGGCGACGAGATGGGCCCTCTGGAGCGTGCCCTCACCAAGTTGTCCGCCGGTCTGGCCGTTGGTGGTGACAAGGTGGTGGAGGTGAGGTTGGGTTCGGGCTTCAGGGACCTCCTGGACCAGATTCAGGACGCCATGGCACGATCCACGGCATTGGAGATCGACTACTACTCATACGGTCGGGACAGCGCCGGCACGCGACTGGTGGAGCCGCACAGGTACCACGCCGACAAGGGCCACTGGTACATGTCCGGTTACTGCCACGAGGCCGGGGGGCAACGGATGTTCCGCCTGGACAGGATCAGCCGGTGCTCCCCGACTGGCATTCCGTTCTCATGGGAACCCAACTTGTGGGAAACAGCGGGGGAAGACCCTGTCGGGGGCATCCCGGTCGACGGCAGCCTGCCCGAGGTCTTCCTGGAATTGGACGCCGCCGCACGCTGGGTCGTCGAGGAGTACCCGCACACCGGTCTCGAGGAGGTCGGTTCTGGAAGGGTGAGAGTCAGCCTTCCGGTCTCCACGCCGTCATGGCTGGAGCGCCTTCTGCTGCGCCTCGGACCATCAGCGACGATCATCCGGGCGGACGAGGGCCTCGGTGTAGACGTGCGGACTGCGGCGGCAGAGCGCCTGCTCCGTCGCTATGACAGGTGAGCGACACCGATTCCCACCGGTCCCGGACTAGGTTCGGCGCCGTGGACGGCGAGCACACAGGGGGCGGACCAACGGCTTCGCCGGACGGCGACGGCTGGACCGACAACCTCCTGCGCCGGGTCCGGGCCCGCTCGGAGGGCGTGGATCCCACCATCGGACCGGACCCCGGCGCGGTGGACCCCGACACGCCGGGAGCGCCCCCGGAGGCCGACCCCGGCACCCGCCGGGACCCACGACCTGTCCTGGTGACCTTCGAGGACCTGCAAGGGGCACCTGCGCCGGTCGCTGCCGCGGCTGGGTCGTCGGGTGGCGGCCAGGTGGTGGAGGGACCTTCCCGGGTTCCTGCTACGCAGGTGGTGGCCGGCCAGAGCGGGGACAGGGCCGGTGACTTCGGGCCGCCGGCAGCGCCGGAGCATCCCGGTGCGGAGCATGTCGACCTGGGGATTCCGGGAGCGGCCGGCGGTGTCCGGCGGGCGCTCTTCGAGTGGGGAACCGTCATAGTCGGTGCGATCGTGATGGCCCTGTTCGTGAAGGCGTTCCTGTTTCAGGCCTACTACATCCCGTCACCCTCGATGGAACCGACCCTTGTCAACGGCGATCGCATCATCGTCAACAAGTTGAGCTACGAGTTGCATGCGGTGAACCGCGGCGATGTGGTGGTCTTCGCGGCGCCCCCGGGTTCCGGAAGCGACGTCAAGGATCTCATCAAGCGGGTCATTGCGCTGTCGGGCGAGACCGTCAGCATGAGCGAGGGAAGGGTGCGGATAGACGGGGGTCTGCTCCTGGAGCCCTACCTGGTGTCCCAGAACATGACCAAGGGCTTCCCGCCACCACCGGGTTGCGACGCGTCACTTGGCGCCGCGGACACGTGTCGTGTTCCGGCAGGACACATCTTCGTCCTCGGCGACAACCGGGCGAACTCCAAGGACAGCCGCTTCTTCGGACCCGTTCCGGAGGACTCGATCATCGGGCGGGCCTTCC
>DQOF01000168.1 GCA_015658775.1 Acidimicrobiia bacterium
AGGCGGGGACGGCGGTACGCCACCTGATTCACCGGGATTGCCCTGAAGCGGCGTCCGTCCCACGCTGGGGCCAGGTTCCGCCTGCCCTGTTACCCTTGGTTCCGACCGCCGGCAGCCGAATGGCGCTGGACGGTGAAGGAGGCCCGGCATGGCTCAGAAATCGACCGTTCCCGTCATCCGCAGCCGGAAGGTGGCCGACGGGGCAGACCCGCTGGTCATGCTCACGGCATATGACGCCCCCGGCGCCCGGATGGTCGACGAGGCAGGCGCGGACCTGATCCTGGTCGGCGACTCGGTGGCCATGGTGGTGCTCGGCTACGAGGACACCCTTCAGGTGACCGTGGCCGACATCGCCCACCACACCGCTGCCGTGGCGCGCACCCGACCGTCGGCCCTGGTGGTGGCGGACATGCCCTGGATGAGTTACCACGTCTCGGTCGAGGACACGCTGCGCAACGCCGCGGAACTGGTGCGCGCCGGTGGCCAGGCCGTCAAGTTGGAGGGAGGGCGTCAGCGGTTGCCGATGGTCGAGGCGCTGATCGACGCCGAGATCCCGGTCATGGGCCATATCGGCCTGACGCCGCAGTCCGTGAACGCCATGGGCGGTTTCAAGGTGCAGGGCCGGGACACGCAGGCGGTCCTCAAGTTGGTGGCCGAGGCCAAGGCGCTCGCCCACGCCGGTTGCTTCGCTCTCGTGCTGGAGGGGGTGCCCGACAGGGTGGCGGCCATGGTGACGGACTCGGTGGACATACCGACCATCGGTATCGGCGCGGGACCGGCGTGTGACGGGCAGGTGCTGGTGTTCCACGACGTGCTGGGGATCGAGCGCCGCATCCTCCCGAGGTTCGTACGCCGCTATGCCGATCTGCACACGACCGCGGTGGAGGCGCTGAGCGGATTCGCCGCCGATGTCCGGTCGGGGGCCTTTCCCGGCGAACACGAGAGTTATCACCTGAGCGACGACGTGGCCGACGAACTGGGTCTCTGCGGGGCAGCCTGAACGGTGTGACCCCACTCGCGGGACAGGGCCCCCGGGCCACTGTCACACACCGTCTGCATCATGGTTGAGTGGATGCGACACGAAGCCCGATAGCCTTTGACCGCTTCTCCCCCCGACACGTCTCATCTCGAACGGGTCCGGTCGGAGTCGTGCGACAACCTGTCCCCCTGCCCCGACCGGGGCCCCGGGCGCGCCACGGCGTGCCCGTGTCCAGAGGAGGTGAGTACCCTGCGATGCGGGTCTACGAACTGATGATCATCTTCAACGGCGACCTCGACGAGGAAGCCGTTGCCGGCTGGCTCTCGAGGGTCACCACCAACATCGAGGCCGAAGACGGCCGGGTCGCCACCGTGCTCGATTCCGAGCCGTGGGGTCGACGCCGCTTCGCCTACGAGATAAACCACAAGTGGGAAGGCTTCTACGTCATCCTCGAGGTGGTGACCGGGGCGAACGATCTGTCCTCCACCGATCGCATCCTCCGTCTCGCGGACCGCGGCGAGGTGGTCCGCCACAAGATCATGCGCCTTCCCGACGACGAGGTCGCCCGACGCGGCCTGCTCGGCGAGGTTGTTCCGGCCGACGCCGGCTGAGAAACGGAGAATCACATGGCATTCGACAACACCGTCACGCTTGTAGGGAACATCACCCGCGACCCCGAGTTGAGGTTCACACCAGGCGGGGCCGCCGTATCCAGCTTCGGGCTGGCGTGGAACCGCAAGAACCGCGATGGCGAAGAGTCCGTCTCCTTCTTCGATGTCACCTGCTGGAACAGCCTGGCCGAGAACGTCGCCGAGTCGCTAAGTAAGGGCAACAGGGTCGTCGTCTACGGTCGGTTGGATCAGCGCTCCTGGGAGAACCAGGAGGGCGAGCGTCGCTCGAAGGTGGAGGTCATCGCCGACGAGGTGGCCCCCAGCCTCCGCTGGGCGACCGCCGAGGTGACGCGCAACGAGTTCCGTGGCGAGGGCGGCGGGTCCACTGCCCCCGCACCGGCCGCAGGCCAGGGTTCGAGCCCCGCCTCCAACTATCCGACCGATGAGGAGCCGTTCTGATGGCACGCCGATCCCCCCCACGCCGCGGCAAGGGCAAGAAGCTCATTCGTCGCGGGAAGAAGAAGGTCAGCCCGCTGACGATCTCCAAGATCGAGTTCGTCGACTACAAGGACACCGACCTGCTCCGCAAGTTCATCTCCGAGAGGGCCAAGATCAAGGCGCGCCGGATCAGCGGCAACGACGCGGGCCAGCAACGCGAGGTCGCTCGGGCAGTCAAGAATGCCAGGGAGATGGCGCTGATTCCGTACACGAACCGTGTCACCACACAGCGCCGTGAGCGCCGTAGCGACGACCGGGCACCTCGTGCCGACGGGCCGCCACCGCGACCGACGGCTCCGCCGCCCGGCCAGGGAGGCGACCAGTCGGACGATTTCGATCCCTCCGAGGTCGATACACCCCTCGAGTCGGTCGACGTCGTGGATGCCGACCAGGCCGGTGAGCCCGTGGCAGCCGGGGGTGACGGGTGAAGGTCCTACTCAGAACCGACGTTGACGGCCTGGGCCGTACCGGCGACATAGTCGACGTGGCCCGTGGCTACGCCCGCAACTTCCTGGTTCCCGAGGGACTGGCCGTGGCGGCCATCGGCGGCATCGCCGCCCAGGCCGAGGCCATGCAGCGCAAGCGCGACCTCAGGTCCGTGGCCGAACGTGCCGACGCCGAGCGCGTGGCCGGCCGCATCGCCGGCGTGGTCCTTCAGGTGACTGCCAAGGCATCTGAAGAAGGTCGGCTGTTCGGTTCGGTCGGAACAGCCGAGGTGGTCGAAGCGCTTGCCGCGCAGGTCGGCCTGGAGGTCGACCGTCGGCAGGTTCACGGTGAGATCGCCAAGGACGTCGGAGTGCACGAGTTCACGGTGCAACTCCACCCCGAGGTGGCCGTTCCGGTCGACGTCGAGGTCCGGGCAGAGGACTGACCAGATGGCCGTCGGCTTCCATCCCCAGCCGACTGCTGTTGTCCACAATCCGATCCACAGGGTCGTCCCCCGATTCCGGGCGATTTTTCCACTTGATTTCAGTGGTTTTCCACTGGTGACCCACAGGGCCACCACGGCAGACTGCTACATGATGGGTGGCACGGGCGTGGGGGTCGAGGAGTGAGCGGGCCGACCGACGGGTCGGGTCGATCCGACCCTCTTCCCGGAGAGGCACCGCCTCCCGAGGAACCGCCCGGCGACACCGACTGGTCGCGTTTCGCCGATCCGACGGACGATGCCATTCCCCTACCGGCGTCGCGACGACGTCCGGATCCGGGTGGAGGCCGGGGACGGTCGACCCGGGTGCCGCCTCAGAACATCGACGCCGAGGCTTCGCTGCTGGGTGCGATGCTCCTGTCACGCGATGCCATCGCCGATGCTCTCGAGATCGTGTCGGCAGAACACTTCTACAAGCCGTCGCACGGGCACGTGTTCGACGCCATCTGTGGCCTCTACGCCTCCGGCGAGCCGGCCGATTCGGTGACCGTCGCCGAGGCGCTCAGTCGGGCTGGTCTCCTGCAGGGCATCGGCGGACCGGGACTCCTGCTCGAGCTCCAGGCGTCGACACCGGCTACATCCAGCGCTGCGAAGTACGCACGCATCATCCACGAGCACGCCACCCTCCGGGGCCTGATCGGCGCAGCCAACGAGATCGCCGAGATCGGCTACGGCCGTCCCGACGACGTCGTGAAGGCGGTCGACGAGTCCGAGAACCTGATCTACCAGGTGGGCCAGGGGCGCGTGACCGACTCCATGGCGGTGATGCGCGACCTTCTGGACGCCAACCTCGACCGGCTCGAGCTGCTCTTCGAGCAGGGCGCCTCAATCACGGGCACGGAGACCGGATACCTCGACCTCGACGAGTTGCTGTCCGGGCTGCAGGACAACTCACTCGTCATCGTCGGCGGACG
>DQOF01000183.1 GCA_015658775.1 Acidimicrobiia bacterium
GCCGGGACGACCTACCCAGGAGCACACGATGCCGATAGATCCAGATGCCGCCGGTTCCACGGGCGAGCCCTCCGAGTTCTCGTGGACCTCCAAGGACAGCCTCCTCTACGCCCTGGGAGTCGGCGCCGGCGTCAGCGACCCCACGGGCTTCGAGTTGGAGTTCACGACCGAGAACAGCAACGGCGTCAACCAGGCAGCGCTACCCACCCAGGTGGTGGTCATGGGAGGCGGTAGGAGCCCGGGGTTCGGCGACTTCAACCCGGCCTTCCTGCTGCACGCCGAACAGCGCATCACCCTCCACCAACCGCTGCCCGCCGCCGGCACGGCGATATCGGTGGGCAAGGTGGCGGAGATCTACGACAAGGGCAAGGCTGCCCTCGTCTACCTCGAGGCCGACGTGGCAGACCCGGACGGGAACCCCCTGTGGTCCACCCGGGCCGGCCTGTTCATCGGCGGCGAAGGCGGCTGGGGAGGCGACCGGGGACCGTCCAGCACCTGGAGCCTGCCTGAACGCCCCGCCGACCACGTCGTCACCTACGACACCCGGCCCGACCAGGCCCTGCTCTACCGCCTCAACGGCGACCGCAACCCGCTGCACTCCGATCCGACGTTCGCCGCGGCCGCCGGCTTCGACAAGCCCATCCTCCACGGCCTGTGCACCTACGGGTTCATCGGTCGTGCCCTGCTGCACGCGGTCTGCGACTCGGACCCGGCCCGCTTCAGGGGCATGGGCGGTCGCTTCAAGTCGCCGGTCATGCCCGGCGAGACGCTCGACGTCCACATCTGGGCCGACGGCGACGACGTCATGTTCCAGGGCCGGGCCGGCGACCGCGTGGTGTTCGACGCCGGCACGATGCTCCGCGCCACGGGCTGAGACCCTCTCCGCCGAGCCGCCGCCTCCGGGCATGCGGCGGGAGTCTGGAAGCCGTCAGGCCCGTGCCCTGTACCGGGTCCCGGCGACCGAACTCTGCTTGTTGAGGCGCTTGGACAGGTGCAGCCCCTCGAGGATCAATTCGACGGCGCTGGCCGTCATTCCGGGGCCTGAATCCGGCTCGTCCCGGAGCAGGGCGTCGACCGCAGGCCGCAACGCCGGTATCCCCTCCGAGACCAGCAGCATGTAGGAGGTCGGGCCCACGTCCTCGCCCGTGGACACCCCCTCGTGTTCATCGAACGCCTCGACGATCGCCAGATGGTGCTCGGTCGGAACCGTGACGCGGAACACCTCGAGGATCGCGCCCTTGACGATGCGCTCCAGGACCTCGCCGTCCCGATCGGCGTCGAGGCTCTCGACCTCGACCTTGCCGGCGGTGGAGGCGGTCAACGCGTCGAGGTCGGATATGCGGGGAACCGCCTCGTTCCCACCGGAGCGCAGCGACCTGCGTATCGCGTTGGCGACCATCATCTCCTGGTTTGCGAGGCTCATGCGCACCGACACGCCCGAATGCTGGTTTATGTGGGGGCTCTGCCGGGCGTGCTGGCTGATCGTGGCGACGACCCGGGTCATGAACTCGGGCACCCTGACCACCAGGCCGTCGACGTCCGGCACCACCGTCTCCTGCTCGACGATGTCCATCTCGACCTCGGGATCGAGGGGATAGTGGGTCCGGATCTGGGAGCCGAAGCGGTCCTTCAGGGGCGTGATGATGCGGCCCCTGTTGGTGTAGTCCTCGGGATTGGCCGTGGCGAACAGCACCACGTCGAGTGGAAGGCGGATCTTGTAGCCCCTGATCTGCACATCGCGCTCCTCGAGCACGTTGAGCAGGCCCACCTGGATGCGCTCCGACAGGTCGGGCAGCTCGTTGACTGCGAACAGGCCGCGGTTCGACCTTGGTATCAGGCCGTAGTGGAGGGTCAACTCGTCTGAGAGGTACCGGCCCTCGGCCACCTTGATCGGATCCACCTCGCCGATCAGGTCGGCGATAGACGTGTCGGGGGTGGCCAACTTCTCGCCGTACCGGTCGTCCCGATGCACCCAGTCGATCGCCGTCCCGTCGCCGTGCTCGGCGACCAGGTCGCGTGCGTAGCGCGAGACCGGGTTGCAGGGATCGTCGTTGATCTCGGACCCGGCGATGACCGGCAGCCACTCGTCGAGCAGGCCGGTCAGGGACCTGATGATGCGGGTCTTGGCCTGGCCCCGCTCACCCAGGAAGATCACGTCGTGCCCCGCCAGGAGGGCGTTCTCGAGCTGTGGGATGACCGTGTTCTCGAAGCCGAACACGGTGGGCACCAGAGGCTCACCCGACCGGAGCCGACGCACGGCGTTGCGCCGCAGCTCCTCCTTCACCGGCACCGACACCCACCCGACGGCGCGGAGTTCCCCGAGGGTCATGGGCAGTGTCATGGCCGGCACCCTAGCCATGCGGCCGAGTCCCCCTCCCGACCGCCGGAGCCGACGGGCCGGCCCGGGGAGAGCCCCGGGTTCCCACAGGTAGCGTCGCTCCACATGGACCTGCCTGGCCCGTGGGTGGCGCACCCCGCCGACGATGCCCTCCGACGCACCTTCCCCGACGACGACCTCGACGACCGCTCCTGGCCCGAGGTTGCGGTACCCGGCCACTGGCGCGACCACCCCGACTACGCCGAACACGACGGCCCGATGCTCTACCGCACCCGCTTCGAGGCCCCAGCCCCGCCGGAGGGGCGACGCTCCTGGCTGGAGTTCGACGGCCTCTTCTACCTCGGCGACGTGTGGCTGGACGGCTCCTACCTGGGTCCGACCGAGGGCTACTTCTCCACCCACGCCCTCGACGTAACGGCAGCACTGGGGCATCGGACCGGACACCTCCTGGCAGTCGAGGTGGCCTGTCCCCCCGTCACCGACCGGGCAAACCAGCGCACCCTCACAGGCACCACCCAGGGGGCGTGGAACCCCGGTGGGATCTGGCGGCCGGTACGCCTGCGCGAGACCGGTCCGGTCCCGCTCCGCCAGGTCCAGGTGGTGTGCACCGACGCCACGCCTGCCGTCGCCACACTGGCCCTGCGTGCCGTGGTCGACACGGTTCGGCCCCGCCCCGTCGTGTTCCACACCACCGTGCTCGGCGTCGACCACCGGCACCGTCAGCCACTGGCCGCCGGCGAGAACCGAATCGAGTGGATGGTCCGGGTGCCCCACCCCCCGCTGTGGTGGCCGCACGACCTGGGTGGACAGCCGCTGTTCGACCTCACCCTCACCGTGACCACCGAAGACAGCGAGGTCAGCGACCGGGCACTCCGCCGTGTCGGGTTCCGATCGGTGCGCATGCACGAGCACACCTGGAGGATCAACGGCGAGCGGCTCTTCCTGAAGGGCGCAATCGTCCCACCCCTGCGGCGGGACATGGCATCGATCACCTCCAGATCGGCCACCGCCGACCTGGCCCTGGCCCGGGACATCGGCCTCAACCTGATCCGGGTCGCCGGGCACGTGTCCGCCCCGCCCTTCTACGACGCCGCCGACGAGACCGGCATGCTCGTGTGGCAGGACATGCCCCTCCGGGGCGGCTACCACCGTGGGGTGCGCAGCCAGGCGATGACCCAGGCACGCCGGCTCGTCGAGCTGCTCGGACACCACCCGTCGGTGGTGGTGTGGTGCGGCCACGATGCGCCCGACCCGGTCGACCGGACCCGTCCGGCACCGAGGCTGCTCAAACAGCAGAAGCCCAACTGGACCCGGACGGTCCTGGACCGCTCGGTCCGCCGCACGCTCGACCGCGCCGACCCGTCCCGCCCAGTGATCAGCCATTCGGGTGTCCTCCCCAACCTGCCTCGTCTCGATGACGCCGACAGCCACCTCTGGTTCGGCTGGCACGGCGGACATGCGGCGGACCTGGAGTCCTACATAGCCCGGCTTCCACGGGCAGGCCGGTTCGTGTCGGCCTTCGGCGCCCAGTCGGTGCCCGACGGCCTCGACGTGGCCGCACCGGGTGGTTGGCCGACGGTCGACTGGGAGCGCCTGGCCCGGGAGTTGGATGCCGACACCGACGTGCTGGCCCGCCGGTTCCCACCCGGGCACTACGCCGATGCCGACGCCTGGTCCGCGGCCACACGGCGGCACCAGGCCCACGTCCTTCGAATCCAGATCGAGACGCTGCGCCGCCGCAAGTACCGGCCCACCGGCGGCTTCGCCATCGATCGCCTGCTGGACGGCGCCCCAGCCATCAGCGGCTCGCTCCTTGACCACCAGCGGACCCCCAAGGTCGCCTACCGGGTCGTGGCGGCAGCGTGCGCCGAGACCATCGTGGTCGCATCCCCGCCCCCGCTGACGCTCGTGCCCCGATCGGTGCTGCGCTGCGAGGTCTGTGTCATCCACGATGGCCGCCGGGCCCTGGAAGACGTCCGGGTCACCGCCGACCTGACCATCGCCGGCGAGACGCTCACCTGGACCTGGGAGGGTCGGGTAGAAGCGGACGCCGTCACCAGTGTCGGCCTGGTCGAATGGCCCCTCGGCTCGGCCAGGGGCGAGCTCCGCCTGGACCTGGGCCTCGTCGCAACCGACGCCACGAGCGAGAACGGCTACACGACCCGCATAGGGGCCTGACGTCCGGGCAGCCGGCAGAGCCGTGGCGCAGAATCGCAGGTGGTGGCCCTCCCCCCGGCCGGGCGGTGTCGTCCGGCTCGGCAAGGGGCCCCTGCCCGCCCCACCGACAGCCGGCCCAGAGGCCAGGAGGACCAGTGGCACAGAGCAGCCGTGAGCGCTACCGGGTGGCCCCGGTCCGCGCCCAACGGCGCCCCTGGCCGTTCCCGCTGAACATCTACCAGACGGCGATCGGCCGCAAGTGGGTCATGGCGCTCACCGGCATAGGCCTGGTCGGCTTCGTCCTAATCCACATGATCGGCAACCTGCACGTGTACGAGGGCCCGGCCCGGATGCACGAATACGGGGAGAGCCTCAGAACGATCGGGGGCGGACTCGTACCCAGGAGCCTCGTCCTCTGGCTCATGCGCCTCGGCCTCACCGGAATGTTCGCCCTCCACCTGCATGCCGCCATAACCCTCAAGGACATGAGCCGGCACTCCAGCCAGGACGCTGGCTACATCAGCGGCGCCAAGAAGTACGCAGGGGGCCGGGACCACATAGCCGCCACCTATGCCAGCCGCACCATGCGCTGGACCGGCCCGATCATCGCCCTCTACCTGCTCTTCCACCTGGCCGACCTGACGTGGGGCTGGTGGCTCGGCGACGACTTCGTCCGTGGCGACCCGTACCACAACGTCGCCACCTCGCTGGCGAACCTCCCCGTGGCGATCCTCTACGTGGTGGCCAACATCGCCCTGGCGTGGCACGTATTCCACGGTGCCTGGTCGATGTTCCAGAGCCTCGGCGTAGTCGCGGTTCATCAGCGC
>DQOF01000176.1 GCA_015658775.1 Acidimicrobiia bacterium
CTGATGCTCGGACTGAGCATGGGGGCTGTGGCCTCCATGAATGCTGCTCTGCTCCCCGCACTTTTCGGGGTCGGACACCTCGGGTCAATTACTGGCTTCCTTGGCTTTCTGAGGGTTCTGGGCTCCTCGATGGGGGCACTCGCCTTCTCGCTCGGTAGTGATGTGTTCGGCGACTACCGGAGCGCCAGCGTCGCATTCACAGTTGCGCCGCTAGCAGTGGCAGTCATGGCGGTGATACACCGCCGTCATTTCCTTCTCGACGGCGGGCGAGAGGTCTAATTATGGAGAGTGTCTGTCACCCCCCGTGAGGGGGGTGAGGCGACATCGGAGCCCCTAGGTGTAGATACGCGCAGGCGTCTTACGGTCCACCTGGCGTTGAATTCACCGAACACGACGGTCGTGTTGCCTGTGGCAAGTTCGGCCATGTTCGTGTCGGCATAGACGGGACGGCTCAACAGGTTGTCGGGCACCGGCATCGGGAGGCTGGAGCGTTGGATGGACTGTGGTCAGTCGGCCCGCTGCACGCTGGATGGCCGGTAGAAGACAACCAACTGGAGGATGCCTCCGCCGACCCCGGCCACCAGGGCGATCCAGAAGCCGGTCCAACCGTCCAGGTCGCCGGCGATGCCCAGCGCCGAGTCAACGGACCACTCGCCCGGTCCCAACGTCGCCGACACCAGGGCCATCACCCCGATGGCGAAGACGTACTCCCATCCCTCCTTCAGGATGAAGTAGCCGTTGCGGAGATGAACGGTCCAGCAGGCAACGGTCATCACCCCGATTACACCCGCGGCTGCAAGCGGGTTGAGCAGGCCCAACGCCAGCATGACGCCGGCGCCGACCTCGGTGCTCGCAGCCAGGTAGGCGTTCAACCGGCCGGGGCGCATGCCGATGCTGCCGAACCAACGGCCCGTGCCGGCGATGCGACCACCACGGAAGAACTTGTTCCAACCGTGGGCTGCGAGGCCGAGGCCCGTGACCGCCCGGAGCAGCAGCAGTACCAGGTTGGCGTCGGCGGTGAGTTCCATCGGGGCCCTCCGGGTCGGCCGTCGTCCGGACCCTAGTGGGAACCACAATAGGCTCGGTCACCGTGCCGATCTTCAAGATCATCGTCGCCGTCGTGATCGCGGTCATCCTGATCAGGCTCGGCCTCGCCATGCTGCGTGCCCTCGCCACTCCGATCCCCGACCCGCCCGACCCGGGCGAACTCAGGAAAGTCCGCCTGCACTACCGCTGCAGCCTGTGCGGCACCGAGGTCCGCATGACCATCGCCAACGACCAGGAACCTGACCCGCCGCGTCACTGCATGGAAGAGATGGACCTGCTGACCACCGAGGACTGACCCTGTTGTCCACAGGCTGTGGACAAGTCTGTGGAGAATCACACCGGTGGAACTACACCACTGGGACCCGTGGCGGTCGATGGCCCAGGCGGCGCCCGGTCAGCGGTGCCGGGTCAGTGGTACTGGGTGGCTGTGATGATCCCAGCCAGGATCGATCCGAGGCCGAGCAGCAGGAAGCCGTTGCTCGTCCCACCGGGCATCCAGCCCACGTAGTTGAAGAAGATGATCAGCACGCCTATGCCCAGCAGGCTGAACATGAGGACCGGGATCCACGTGGGTGACGAACCCGCGGCGCCTGCACCCGGCGTGCCCGATCGGGGACCGACAGGCCCGCCCTTGGGGGTCACCCGGCCACTCTGGTACTTCGATTTCTGGACCGGCCGCCTGGCCACAGGCACCCCTGAGGGCGTCTGCGCCGACTCGGGCTGTTCGGGAACGGGCTTCTCAGTACCGGCCATGGCGAGGAGGATAGGGGCAACCTCGGCTGCTCCGGCGACCCATCTCGCTACGGTGGCTCCTGTGGGCCCCCGTGTGCTGGTCATCGACAACTACGACTCGTTCGTCTACAACCTGGTGCAGTACCTCGGTGAACTGGGCGCGGAGCCCATCGTCCACCGGCACGACGCCCTGACCCTCGACGACGTCGCCGCACTCGAACCGTCCGCCGTCCTCGTCAGTCCAGGCCCCGGCCGACCCGAACACGCCGGCCTGTCAACGGCTGTGATCCGTTGGGCGGCGGGCAGGGTCCCGGTGCTGGGAGTGTGCCTGGGGCACCAGTGCATAGGGGCCGCATGGGGCGGCACGGTGATCCGGGCACCCGAGGTCGTGCACGGAAAGACCTCGCAGATCCACCACGACGGAGACGGCGTCTTCGCCGGGCTTCCCACCCCCCTCGAGGCCACCCGCTACCACTCGCTGCTGGTCGAGCGATCGTCGCTGCCCGATGAGCTGGTGATAACAGCGACCAGCGACGACGGCCTGATCATGGGGCTGCGGCACAGGGACCTGGACGTGGAAGGGGTGCAGTTCCATCCCGAGTCGATACTGACCGCCTCGGGCCACGACCTGCTGGCCAACTTCCTGGATCGGGCTTCCTGAACCGGGCCGCCCGGACTAACCGCCGGCAGGCACGGTCGTGGTCACATCGCCAGAACCGGGATCACCGGCATCGTCACCGGTATCGCCCGTGGCATCAACCGGCACCTCACCCTCAGCGCCCTCGGTGGCGCCGACGACCACCGCTACGGAGCTGCCCAACTCGATCTCCGCGTCGGCCATGGGGCTCTGGCTGATGACCCGACCACTGTTCGGGCTGTTCGTGGGCAGGGTCTCGTAGAGGACGTTCACCTCGAAGCCCGCGGCCTCGAGGGCCGACACCGCACTTGCTTCGAGAAGGCTCACGACCGGCGGCACCACCACCATGGGGATTCCGGCAGACACGACGATCTGGACGACGCTCCCGGGCGCCAGCGCACTGCGCGCTGGCGGCTCGGTACGGATGACCTGCCCCTCGGGTACGACCTGGCTGGACTCTTCGACCGTGCTGGCCTGCCAGCCCAGCTGCGAGATGATGTTCATCGCATCGAGGACCGGCCGGTTGGCGAGATCAGGCACCTCCTCGACCGCCGGGCCCGACGACACGAACACGATCACACGCGACCCGGACACTATCTCGGCGCCTGCAGGCGGCGACTGGTCAATGACCTGGCCCGCCGGAATCACCGGATCCTCCGTGTCGACAACCGACACCACGAGGCCCATCGCCTCCAGGTCACGGATGGCGTCACCGATGGCATCACCGACCACCGCCAGGAGGACCATCGGACCGGTGCCCCGGCTGACCAGGAGACGGACGGTGTCGGCCTGTTCGAGCCTCGTCCCGGCGGACGGCTGCTGGTCGAAGACCGTGTTCTCGGGGAAGGCGGCGTTGACCTCGTAGTCGATCTGGACGCTGAACCTGGCTTCCCGGAGGATCTCCCGGGCCTCGTCCAGCGGCGTGCCGATAAGGATCGGCACCTCCACCAACCCCATCTGGGTCGGAACCGGCCCCTCGTCGTTCACACCCAGCGTGTTGACGAACTCGACCACCAGGTACCCGAGCACCACCAACAGGATGGCCAGGACGACGGTGAACAGGAGGGTGCGCCTGAGACCGTCATCCCGACGGGTCCGCACGTTCCGGCCGTAACCGGCCCCCGCCTGGCTGCTGGGAGCCGCCGGTCGCTCAGCAGCCGGGGCCGGGCCGACCGGCCGTAGATCGTGTGCCCCCTCCCGGTAGCGGCGAAGGTCGCTGCGCAGGTCCTCAGCGGTCGGGTACCGGTTGACGGGGTTCTTGGCCAGCAACTTGAGGGTGACCGCCTCGAGTGACTCCGCCACCGCTGCTCCGGACCGGCGGAGCGAGGGCGGGCTGTCCTGGACGTGCTGGTAGGCGACCGCTACCGGAGAGTCGCCAGAGAACGGCGGCCGCCCCAGGAGCATCTCGTAGAGCACCACCCCCAGCGAGTAGATGTCGCTGCGCGGATCGACCGGCCGGCCCTGGGCCTGCTCCGGCGAGAAGTAGGTGGCCGTGCCCATCACCGTTCCGGCCTGGGTGAGGTCGTGCTGTGGGCCGGCGATGGCCGTGGCTATGCCGAAGTCGGCCACCTTCACCTGGCCGTTGCGGGTGACGAGAACGTTGCCGGGCTTGACATCACGGTGGACGAGGCCGTTGCGGTGGGCGAACCCGAGGGCGGCGGCGACATCGGTCGCTATGTCGGCGGCCCTGTCGGGATGGAGCGGGCCGTCGGTGCGGATGATCTCGGCCAGGCTCCGACCCTCGACGTACTCCATGACGATGAAGTAGGTGCCCTGCTCCTCGCCCCAGTCGTAGACGCTGACGATGTTCGGGTGGTTCAGGTTGGCGGCCGCCTGGGCCTCCCGTCGGAATCTCTCCACGAAGCTGGAATCGTCGGCGAACTCGTCGAAGAGGACCTTGACGGCCACCGGGCGATCCAGGAGGAGGTCGCGCGCCAGGTAGACGTCGGCCATGCCGCCTCGGGCGATCTGTCTGTGAAGTTCGTACCGGCCGTTGAAAACGGTCGGCCCCTCTGTGGACATGGGTGCGGATTCTACCGGCGGACCCCGGGACGCTGATGTCGCGACCCGGTCATCGGGCACGTTGAGCCAACTGCCCCACGACCCTCCGTGCCTCCTCCAGGGAATCGACCTCTATGGCATCTATGACCATCGAGCGGTCGACATCGGCCAGATCGAGCAGGTGGAGGTCGGCCCTCTCGGCGAGGGTCGGGTCGAACCAGAGGATTCCCGACGGCCTGCCCCGGAAGACGGCGACGGAGTCGTCCTGGAGCCCCACGAACCAGCCGCTGCGGGCGTAGATGCCTATGGCACCCACCACGACGCCCAGGAGGCCGGCCAGTGCGACGGCGAACACCACCGCCCGCCAGGCCGGCGCCGAATCGAAGCTGCCGCTGGCCGGGAGCCCGGCCGCCGGCAGCCGTTCGGGACGTACGGCCGGGAGCCCCAACCCGTCTGCTCCCAGATCGGGGACAGGGGCATCGACCACGTCCACGACGACCACGGTCACGTTGTCGTGCCCGCCTGCATCCACGGCCTCGCGAACCAGGGCCACGGCTGCGGCCTCCGGGTCGGCGTGTGACTCCAGGATCTCGGCAATCTGGGGGTCGTCCAACTCGTTGACCAGGCCGTCGCTGCAGAGCAGATAGCGGTCGTCGACGACGGGCACCAGCTCCCACGTGTCCACGACCAGGTCGGCCTCGATCCCGAGTGCCCGGGTGAGGATGTTGCGCTGGGGGTGCCGGGCCGCCTCCTCGGCGCTCAACTCACCGGCCCGCACCAGATCGGCGACCAGGCTGTGGTCGTGGCTCACCTGCTCCAGTCGGCTGTCGGTGTAGCGGTAGACACGACTGTCGCCGACGTTGGCCACGGCCAGTGCCCCACCGCCGTCCTCGGCGGTGACGACCGCGATGGCGCAGATCGTCGTACCCATTCCGGACACGTGTGGATCACCGGCGGCCCGCTCGAGGATGGCCCGGTTGGCCCCGAGTACGGCCATGGCCAGGCCCAGGCGGGTGTGGTCCACAAATCCCGTGAGGGTGGCGGAGACCGCCTCGGCCGATGCCACCTCGCCGCCGCGGTGCCCGCCCATTCCGTCGGCGAGGACGTGGAGCCCCCCGACGGACCCGTAATCGTCCTGATTGGTGGCCCGTACACGACCCACGTCCGTCACGCCGGCCTGGACGAGGCGCACCGCGGCGCCCCGTCGGGCACTGTTGCCCGGTCGTGGCGTCATGACAACTCCAGCACGATGTCACCCACCCGGAGGAGGTCTCCGGTCCTGATAATCGTCGGCTCCGTCACCTTGGCTCGGTTCAGGTAGGTCCCGTTGGTGGACCCGAGGTCCTCGACCAGCAGCCGGCCACCCCTCCGGAACACCCCGGCGTGGAGTTGCGACACGTGGCCGTCGTCGACGGTGGCGGCGCAGCCTGCCGCCCGACCCAGGATCAGGTCGTCGCCAAGAACGAACGACCGGCCCTCCAGCGACGGCGGCTCCACCACGACGAGCCTCGGGGCACCTGGCCGACGTGTTGCACGCGGCGGCCTGACCGCCAGCCATGCAGAACGCAGGATCCGGAGGAACACGTAGTAGGCGAGGGCCAGAATGCCCAGCCCGGCGATGGTCAGGAGCTGATCGCTCACGGTGCCACCGATGTTACCGGTCGTCGATCGGCCCGACCGTCCACGGTGCCACGATCAACACGACAGGCGGTACCCTCTTCCGCGCTGCTCGCGCGAGTGGCGGAATTGGCAGACGCGCAGGATTCAGGTTCCTGTGTCCGCAAGGACGTGAGGGTTCAAGTCCCTCCTCGCGCACGTTTCCGGTTGTCGGCGATCGACGCCTCAGGCAGAGTCGAGGTCGACCACCACACGGCCCCTGATCCGACCGGCCAGGATCTCCCCTGCGACCCTCGGTACGTCGTCGAGCGCGATCGTCTCGGTCATCGCCGCCAGGAGGCCCTGGTCCAGGTCGGTCGCCAGGCGCTCCCACGCGACCAGGCGCCTCGGCCTCGGCACGGTCACCGAATGGACGCCGCGCAGCGTTACGCCCCGCAGGATGAACGGCGCCACAGTGGCGGGAAGGTCCATGCCCTGGGCCAGACCGCAGGCCGCCACGCAGCCCTCTGGCGCGATCGCCGCAAGCACGTTGGCCAGGGTGTGGCTTCCGACAGCATCGACGGCGCCGGCCCAGCGGGTCCTGACCAGCGGCTGGGTCGACGGGTCGGATAGCCCGGCCCTGTCGATGACGGTCGATGCCCCCAAGGACCGCAGGTAGTCCGTCTCCTCGAGACGACCGGTCGATGCGTGGACCTCATAGCCGCGTGCGCCCAGGAGTGCCACGGCGACACTCCCGACACCGCCCGAAGCGCCTGTCACGAGGACCGGACCCGAATCGGCCGTAACGTCGTGGTCCTCGAGTGCCAACACGCACAGCATCGCCGTGAAGCCCGCAGTCCCGATGGCCATCGCCTGGGAGGTGGACAACGCCTCGGGCACCGGCACCGTCCAGTCGCCCAGGACCCTGGCCCGCTGGGCGTAGCCTCCCCATGTCTCCTCACCCAGGCCCCACCCGTTGACGACGACCCGGTCTCCGACGGCCACGTCGGCGTGGTCGGATGCGGCGACCGTGCCCGACAGGTCGATTCCGGGCACCATCGGCCACGACCTCACGATCGGCGACGAGTTCGTGACGGCCAGGCCGTCCTTGTAGTTGACCGTCGAGAACTCGACGTCGATCAGGACATCGCCTTCGGGCAGGTCGTCATCGGACAGCTCGACGAAAGAGGCGCTGAAGACACCGTCGGCGTTGTCGACCTGCAGGGCGCGGAACATGTGGGTCCTCTCAGTGGTCGACCGGTCGTGCCAGGCAGGACGGGCTGACGGTCATCGACCGAAGAGGCCCAGCCACTGGTCCTCGGTCCTGGGCGTGAACACGAAGTTGGACCGCCTGGTCTCGCCCATCGGTGCCGACGGCTCAGGGGAGTAGAGGTGCCCGGGGAACAGCACCGCCTCGTCGGGAACCCTGGCGAGACGGTTGTGGAGGCTGTCGTAGAGTGCCGCCGGATCACCGCCGGGCAGGTCGGTCCGGCCGCAGCCCTCCAGGAACAGGGTGTCGCCGGCGATCAGGCGGTTGTCGACGAGGAAGCACTGGCTGCCCGGCGTATGGCCCGGCGTGTGTATCAACTCGACCCGGATGCCGCCCACGTCGACCATGTCGCCGCTGTCGTGCTGGACGATCTCGTCGGCTCCGAGACCGGTCACCTTTGCGATGAACTCGGCTTCGTAGCGCTGCGCGTGCACCGGCACCTGGACACGTTCCAGGAGTTCTCTCACGCCGACGATGTCGAAGCCCATCATCGAACCGCCGACGTGGTCGGGGTGGTAGTGGGTGGCCAGTACGCCGCTGCACCGCATGCCGTCCGCCTCCAGGACCGCGAGGATTCCGTCCACGTCGTATGCGGGGTCGACCACCACGGCCTCACCGGTCCGACGATCGCCGATCAGGTAGACGAAGTTGACCATCTGCCGCGCCACCATGTCCCCGGTGGCGAAGTCGCGTCCGGAAAGCAACTGGCGGAAGTAGAGGGGGTCGTCGCCGTTCCCCGTCGCTCCTGCCTGGGCCGCTCCTGGCTGGGTCATGCGGACCATCGTAGGCAACGGGTCATGCCGGCTCGCCGTCGGGGGGAGGCGGCAACCGGCCCGCCTGGTCGTCGGCTGCTGACCGCCTGCGCCACGCCTCCTCGGCGAGTGACACGACCTCGCGGAGCGGCAGGCCCAGGGCCCTGGCGGCCCTGGCGGCGTCATCGTGCTCGACCTTGGCACGCCCGGCCGTGACCTTCACGGCGATCCTCTGGCCGTCCACGTCGACCTCGTCCATGGTCCGGGCGGCAGGCCACCGCTCGATGGCGTGGCCCCGGACACCCAGTGAGCCGGTCTCGGCCGTGAGCACGGCGGCGACCTCGGCCATGCGTACCGGATCGCAGAGGGCGCTGACCACGTGCGCCGGCCTGCCCTTCTTCATCACTATCGGTGTGACCCAGGCGTCGTGAGCGCCCGCCTCCAGGCACATAGCGACGGCGTGGGCCAGGGTCTCGCCCGTGGCGTCATCGACGTTGACCTCGAGCAGGGACACGGGTTGCCCGGGCTCGGCCGGCGTCGTCGACGTCCCGACCACGACCTGGGTCAGATTGGGACGACCGTCCAGATCGCGGTCGCCGGCTCCGAACCCGACCGACTCCACAAGCATGGCCGGCATCGGCCCCCATCCGGTCACCGTGGCCGCCATGAGGGCCGCGCCGGTCGGGGTAGTGAGCTCGAACGGCACGTCGATCCCGTGGGTGGGCGCACCCACGAGAAGGCCGACGACGGCCGGAGCCGGTACGGGGATGATCCCGTGTGCCGACCGGACCATGCCCCGTCCGGTGGCGATGCTGGAGGACCAGACCTCGTCGATCCCGAGCACCTCCATCGCCGCACACGAACCGACCACATCCACGATGCTGTCGAGCGCCCCGAGCTCGTGGAAGTGGACCTGGGAGGGCGGACGCTGATGGAGCCGTCCCTCGACCTCGGCCAGGGCGCCGAACACCGCCAGGGCCCGTCGCGTGACACGGTCCGGAAGGTCGGCCTCCTCGATCATGGCGATGATGTGCCCGGCGGTGCGGTGCAC
>DQOF01000193.1 GCA_015658775.1 Acidimicrobiia bacterium
ACGAAGGAGGAGGTGCGCCGACGGGCCGCCCTCCTGGGCCTCCGGACGGCGGACAAGCCCGACAGCCAGGATGTCTGCTTCATCACCAGCCAGAACGGCCGCGACGACTTCCTGCGCCGCCGGATCCCGCTCACCCCGGGACGGGTGGTGGACGGCTCGGGTGCCGAGGTCGGCAGGGTCGACGCGGTCGAGTTGGTCACGCTGGGCCAGCGCAGGGGGATGGCCCTGGCTGGTGGCGCCGGCCCCAGGTACGCCACCGGGGTCGACACCTCGACGGCGACGGTGACTGTGGGGACGGCCGACGACCTCCTGGTCGACACCACGCCAGTCGACCGACCGGTGTGGGCCGCCGGGCCCGTCATGGGGCCGGTGCTGGCGCAGACCAGCGCCCACGGTGGGGCCGTGCCAGCGCTGCTGGAGGACGGCCTGGTGCGCTGGGAGGTCCCACACCGCAGGGTGGCTCCCGGTCAGAGCGTGGTGTTCTACGACGGCGACCAGGTGCTGGGCGGCGCTACCGCCGGTTGAGTCCCGGGGTCAGCCCACCGGCAGGTTCCGCCGCGCCGCCTCGGCCAACAGGGCGTCGGGGCGTGCAGGCGTGCACAGGAACGCATCTACGGCTATCGCCTCGGTGACACCCCTGCGGGTGGCAGGGAGCAGGTCGTGCGGGCCGGTGCAACGCAACTCGATCGCCAGCCCGGGTGCTCCCTGGCTGAGGTCGAGGGCATCGGTGTCGGACCGGGCCGGACCGACCGACACCATGCCGGACCTCTGCACCAGGGTCGGCTCGGCCAGCGCCAGGTGGTCATGCAGGACGAACCCGGCGGGCACCAGGACCACCCACCGCCTACCCAGCTGGTGCAGCGCTCGAACGGCCCCGGCGGCCAGTGGGAGGCCCACGGCGGAGGCCACCCCTCCGATGCCCCGGTTGCCGTCGGCGAGCAGCAGGGGGCCGGTCAGCGTTCCTGCCACGACAACGGCCCAGGCCACCGGGCCGAGCAGCATCACGACAGGTCCGGGCGCCTTCAGGAGGAACCGGCGTTCGTCGCCGTAGGAGGCGCCGTCCACGAACATGTCGCCCACCGGCGCCGACAGGGCGGTGGCCGCGGCGAGCAGCCCGGCTCCCAGGCCGACCACGGCCCAGGTGGTGTCGTCGGTCGCCTGTGAGGCCCAGACGGCGGCCGCTGCGGCTGCAGGCCCACCCAGCCGGACGGCGGTCAGCGAGGCCGGGCGGGGAACGAGGGTCGCCAGCAGCCCCAGGGCCCACAGGACCCAGAGGCCCACCGACGCGGTGGTCCGCAGGCCTCCTCCCGTGTCGTGCAGGCCGTCGGCCAGGGCCGGCCCCAGGGTGACCGGAAGGGTCAGCCATGCGAGGCGCAGCAGCCATGTCGCCGTGTGTTCGCTGCGCCGGCTGACGGGTGGATCGGATGCGGCCACGACCTGCACGCTAGGGCCTCGGTGGTTTCCTGGCTGTCCCGGGCCGCCGGTAGAATCGGATTGTGGGCCGGAAGTCGACCGAGCGGGCCGGGGCCCGGATGGATGAGCTCGGGGCGCTCATCCGCCACCACGACGAGCGCTACCACACCCTCGACGACCCCGAGATTCCCGACGCCGACTTCGACGCCCTGGTCGTCGAGTTGCGTGATCTCGAGGCGGCCCACCCTGGGCTGGTGGCCGCCGATTCGCCGACGCACCGGGTGGGCAGCGGGGCCTCGAACACGTTCGCCGAGGTCGAGCACGGCAGCCCCATGCGCTCGCTCGACAACGCCTTCGACATGGATGAGTTGCGGGCGTGGGACGAGCGGGTCGGGCGCCGACTGGGTGGGGCTCCGTCCGCCTGGGTGTGCGAGCTCAAGTTCGACGGGTTGGCCGTGTCGATCCGCTACGAGGACGGCCGGCTGGTGCAGGCCGCCACACGCGGCGACGGGCGGTTTGGCGAGGACGTGACGGCCAACGTGCGCACCATCGGCGACGTTCCGCATTCGCTGGGGCCGGGGGCCCCCGCCGTCCTCGAGGTGCGCGGCGAGGTATACATGTCCAAGTCGGCGTTCGACGAGTTGAACCGGGTCCAGGAGGCGGCGGGCGGGAAGGCCTACGTCAACCCCCGCAACACCGCTGCGGGCTCGTTGCGCCAGAAGTCCGCCACCGTCACCGCTACCCGCGACCTCTCGTTCTGGGCCTACCAGGTGGGCGAGGTGGTCGGCGGTCCGGAGTTGGCCGGGCACCACGACACCCTGGCCTGGTTGGCCGACCTGGGGCTGCCGGTGAACGACGGGGTGGTGCGGCTCACCGACTTCGACGAGGTGGTTGCCCACGTCGGCGTCGTCGGGGCGGCACGCCACGATCTCGACTACGAGATCGACGGTGTGGTGGTCAAGGTGGACGACCTGGCCCTGCAGGAGGCGTTGGGCTCGACCGCCAGGGCCCCGCGCTGGGCCATCGCCTACAAGCTGCCGCCCGAGGAGCGCACGACCCGCCTACTCGGAATAGACGTGTCGATAGGCCCCGGAGGGCAGGCCACGCCGTTCGCCCGGCTGGAACCCGTGTTCGTGGGGGGTTCCACGGTCGCCGTGGCGACCCTGCACAACGCGGACCAGGTGGTGCGCAAGGACGTGCGGCCCGGCGACGTGGTGGTCGTACGCAAGGCCGGCGACGTGATCCCCGAGGTGGTGGGGCCCGTGCTGTCCGAGCGCCCCGACGGGCTCGCCACCTGGCCGTTCCCGACGGAGTGCCCCGAGTGCGGGGAGGCGCTCGTCCGATCCGAGGGCGAGGCGGCGACCTTCTGCGTGAACCACGCATGCCCCCGGCAGGTCCGGGGCCGGATCGAGCACTTCGCCTCACGTGGCGCCATGGACATAGAGGGGTTCGGTGAGCAGCGTGTCGACCTGTTCGTCACCGAGGGCCTCCTGGTCGATGTGGCCGACGTCTACTCCCTGGACCTGGACCGCGTATCGGGCTTCGAGGGGTTCGGCGAGGTGTCGGTACGGAACCTCGGCGAGGCCATCGACCGGTCGAGGCAGCGGCCGCTGGGGCGCCTCCTGTTCGGGCTCCGGATTCCGCACGTGGGCACGACGGTCGCCGACCAGGTGGCTTCCGCGTTCGGCCACCTCGGCCGGCTGGAGGCTGCCACGGTCCACGATCTCGAGGCGGTCGAGGGCCTGGGGCCGGTGATCGCGGCCAGCGTCCACGGGTGGTTGCGGGACGGGGGAAACCGGGATGTCCTGGCCAGGTTGCGCTCTGCGGGCCTGAACCTGGAGGCCGGCGGGTCGCAGCAGACCGAGCAGGTGCTCGCAGGCATGAGCATCGTGGTCACCGGCACGCTGGCGGGCATGGGCCGGGACGAGGCCAGGGCGGCTATCGCCGCGCTGGGCGGAAGGTCGCCCGGCAGCGTGTCGGCGAAGACCACCGCCGTCGTGGCCGGCGACGGTGCCGGATCCAAGTTGGCGAGGGCCGAGGAACTCGGGATACCGGTCCTCGACGAGGCGGCCTTCGGGCGTCTGCTGGCAACCGGTGAGTTGGCCGGCCGGCCTGACTTGCCTGGCTGACCTACCCGTCCACCCGGAAGCACCAGTCGATCGTCGCCGTGCGCCCGGGGTTCTGGACGGGCCAGTAGCGGGCCTGGGCGCACACCTCCTGGGCCGGCAGTCGATCCATCACCAGCCCCTCGACGGGTCGGAAGATGACCGAGTTGAGGGCGTTCTGGACGCGTTGCTGGTCGAGGGGGATGACCGTGCCCCCGATGCGGATCAGCTCACCCGACCAGCCCGGAGCCAGTATCAACCCGACATTCGTCTGCGGCATGACCTGGTCGCCCCGGTGTGGCAGCAACTCGATGATGGCCGGGTTCGAGTCCACGGTGATGTCGCCGCCCTCGCTGCCACCGACCATGACAGCCAGGGTGAATGCACCTATGCCCAGGGTCAGCAGCAGGCCGATCACGAGGGCGTTGCGGTGGGTCACGGCGGCAGGCTACTGGCGGGCCTGCCTACTCCGCAGAGCGGGCGGGCCGCAGTAGCCTCGCCCCGTGATCAACGGTCCACCCAGCGGCCCGCCACCGCAGTCAGAACCCGGTCAGGCCCCCGGTGGCCAGGTCGGCCGGCTCCTCGACGGCCGCTATCGCCTGCGTGAGGCGATCGGAACCGGCGGATCCGGGACCGTCTACCTGGCCGACGATGTCAGCCTCGGCCGCCGTGTGGCGGTCAAGGTGCTCCACACGGCTGCTGCGGGCGATCCGGTGTTCATCCGGCAGTTCCGGACCGAGGCCCAGGCCGTGGCGTCGCTGAACAGCCCCCACGTCGTCGACGTCTACGACTGGGGTGTCGACGGTCAGGCCTACCTTGTCACCGAGTACCTGGGCGGCGGCAGCCTCCGCAGCATCCTGGCCTCGGGTCGCACGCTCAGCCCGTCCCAGGTCCTGATGGTGGCGCTCGAGGCATGTCGCGGCCTGGACCACGCCCACTCCCGCAGCCTCGTCCACCGCGACGTCAAGCCGGCCAACCTGCTGTTCGGCGACGACGGCAGGCTCCGCATAGCCGACTTCGGTCTGGCCATGGCCCTGGCCGGCGGGCAGCCCGCCAAGCCGTCGGGTGTCCACGTGGGCACCGCCCGCTACGCGTCTCCAGAGCAGGCCCGGGGCCAGGCGGTCGACGGCCGGTCCGACGTGTACGCCCTCGCCCTCTGTCTCGTCGAGGCCGTCACAGGCCACCTGCCGTTCGTGGAGAGCACCGTTGCGGGCACGTTGCGCGCCCGTGAGGGCCGCGAGGTCCCGGTCCCGGATTCGCTCGGACCGCTGGCGCCGGTGGTCGCCAGGGCCGGCGCGGCGCACCCCGACATGAGGCCCACGGCGGCCGAGTTCGGCCGGATGCTGTTGACCGTGGCCGAGGGGCTTCCCCGCCCCGAGCCGCTGCCGCTCGTAGGGCCGGGTGAGATAGGCGCTGCACCCCTGGCCGGCGAGGCGGAGTCCGTGGCACCGAGCGTGTTCCCCGAACTGCCGCCGAGGCTCCAGCGCCCGGTGGGCCCGCGCCGCCGTTGGCCCGCGGCGGTTCTGGCCGGCGTTCTGGTCGTCGCAGCGGTCGTCGGAGGCACGGCACTCTGGGAGGCCACCAGGGACGTGACCCGGAGGCTGCCGTCGCTGGTCGGCTCCTCGGGTGAGAGCGCCGGGGCCCTGTTGACCGAGTTGGGTTGGGTCGTCGAGGAGCGCTTCGACAGGCGTGACGGCAGCGTCGAGGGTGAGGTGCTCGAGATGCAGCCGATCGGCGGCACGGCGTTGTCCGAGGGCGAACCCGTGGTGCTCGTCATCTCGCTGGGCCCCGACCGCGTGCCCGTACCCACGGGGCTGGTCGGCCTGACGACCGATGCAGCCGGTCGGCTGCTCGAAGCGGCGGGCCTTGCAGTGGGCGCCGTCACCGGCGGGTATTCGGAGGATGTCGCCGTGGGGCTCGTGCTGGAGGTGCCCGAGTCGGCGGCGAGCCTGCCGCTCGGAACCGAGGTGGCCCTGGTCGTCTCCAATGGTCCGGCCCCCAGGGTCGTTCCCATGGGCCTGGTCGGCGCCCCGGCGGGCGACGTCGAGGCCTCCCTCCTGGCCCTCAGGCTGGCGCCCCGGCTGGTCGACGTGTACGGGCTGATCGAGGCCGGACTCGTGATCGCCGTGCAGCCGGCACCGGGAACGGCGCTTCCCGTCGGCACCGAGGTCGAGGTGCTGGTGTCGCTGGGTCCGATGGAGAGGCCCGTTCCCGCCGTGGCGGGCCTGACGGTCGCAGGCGCCGACGCCAGGCTCCAGGCGGCCGGCTTCATGGTGGTGGCCATAGACGGCCCGCCCGACGGGACGGTCGTCTCGCAGACCCCGGCGGCAGGCGCGATGGGCCTGCCGGACATGCTGATAACCCTCACCACCGGCTGACCCCTGTCCCCCCCACAATCCCCCTACCCACCAGAGCCCATGGCACCTGACCCCCCGGAAGTCGCCCGGATATCGCGCGACGACGTCACCCACGTGGCCCTCCTGGCCCGCCTATCCCTGAGCGACGACGAGCTGGACGAGTTCACCGGCCAGCTGGCTGCCGTGCTCGACCACGCTGCCGACCTGGATGCCCTGGACCTCGACGGCGTGGAGCCCACGGCGCATCCGCTGCCGTTGCGCAACGTGTTCCGGGCCGACGTACCGGTTGCCGGTGTCGACCGTGACGAGGTGCTGGCTGCCGCCCCGGCTGTCGAGGAACACAGGTTCAAGGTGCCGCCGGTGCTCGGCGAGTCTCCGTGAGCACGGGGGCAGGCGGCATGGCGCTGGCCATGGCGGCGGCGGTGCGGTCCGGTGAACGTTCGGCCCGAAGCGTCGTCGAGGAGCACCTCGCCGTCATCGCCGGGCGTGAGGACGAGATCCACGCCTTCAACCTGGTTGCGGGCGACGCGGCCCTCGAGCGTGCCGACCTGCTGGACCGCAGCATCGGCGCCGGAGACGACCCCGGCCCGCTGGCCGGTGTTCCGGTGGCCCTGAAGGACAACATGTGCGTCCGCGGGGTTCCCACCACCTGCAGTTCGAGGATCCTGGAGGGTTGGCGGCCGCCCTACGACGCCACGGTCGTCGAGCACCTCTCGGCAGCCGGTGCCGTGGTGATCGGCAAGACGAACATGGACGAGTTCGCCATGGGCAGCTCGACTGAGAACTCGGCGTTCGGCATCACCCGCAACCCGTTGGACGCCACCCGTGTCCCCGGAGGATCATCGGGCGGGTCGGCTGCCGCCGTCGCGGCCGGGTTCGCTCCGCTGGCACTGGGCAGCGACACCGGCGGCTCCATCCGCCAGCCGGCGGCGCTTTGTGGCGTGGTGGGGGTGAAGCCCACCTACGGCGCGGTGTCCCGATACGGCCTGGTGGCGTTCGCCTCCAGCCTCGACCAGATCGGGCCCTTCGCCACGTCGGTGGCCGATGCGGCCCTGCTTCTCGAGGTGATAGCAGGACATGATCCGCTGGACTCCACGTCGATCCCGGCGGCGGCCCCCGACCTTCTGGGCGTGCTCGGGCGGGGTGTCGAAGGGCTGCGGATCGGCATCATCGAGGAACTCTCGGGTAGCGGACCCAGGAGCCTGGAGGGCATAGCGCCAGATGTCCAGGCCCGTCTGGCCGAGGCGGCAGCGGCGCTGGAGGCGGCCGGTGCCACCGTCGAGCAGACGTCGGTGCCGTTCACGGTGTACGGCCTCTCCGCCTACTACGTGATCGCCCCGGCCGAGGCGTCGAGCAACCTGGCCCGCTACGACGGCGTGCGCTACGGACTGCGGGTCGAGGCCGGGAACGCCGTCGACATGAACACCGCCACGCGGACCGCCGGGTTCGGCGACGAGGTCAAGCGGCGCATCATGCTCGGCACCTACGCCCTGTCGGCCGGCTACTACGACGCCTACTACGGCAAGTCTCAGAAGGTCCGGACGCTGATCATCGAGGACTTCCTCCGGGCCTACGAGTCGTACGACCTGCTGCTGTCGCCGACCGCACCGACCACCGCCTTCCCGATAGGGGCCAAGACGGCCGACCCGATGCTCATGTACCTCAACGACGTCTGCACCATCCCGTCAAACCTGGCCGGCCATCCCTCGATGTCCGTGCCGTTCGGCGTGGGTGACGACGGCATGCCGGTGGGTGTGCAGGTCCTGGCCCCTGCCAACTCCGAGCCCACCATGTTCCGCGCCGCGGCGGTCCTCGAGGCAGCGGCGGGCGGGGGTGCGTCGTGATGGAGGGCTGGGAGACCGTTATCGGGTTGGAGGTCCACGCCGAGCTGGCCACGGCGACCAAGCTCTTCTCCGGCGCCCGCAACGAGTTCGGCGGTGATCCCAACACCCACATCGACCCGGTGTCGCTCGGACTTCCCGGCTCCCTGCCGGTGCTCAACGAGAAGGCGGTCGAGTTGGCCATCCGGGTGGGCCTGGCCCTCAACTGCAGGGTCCAGCCCTCCGAGTTCGCCCGGAAGAACTACTTCTACCCGGATATGCCCAAGGGCTTCCAGATCTCCCAGTACGACCAGCCCATCAACGGCGAGGGTTGGCTGGAGCTTCCCGACGGGCGCCGCATCGGGATCGAGCGGGCCCACCTCGAGGAGGACACCGGCAAGAGCACCCACGTCGGAGGCGGTGGGCGCATCCACGAAGCCAACTACTCGCTGGTCGACTACAACCGGGCGGGCGTGCCGCTCATCGAGATCGTCGGCATGCCGGACCTGCGTTGTGCCGAGGACGCCCGGGCCTACGTGGCGGAGTTGCGTGCGATCCTCGTGGCCATCGGCGCCTCCGACGGGAAGATGGAGGAGGGGTCCATGCGGGTCGACTGCAACGTGTCGGTCCGACCGGTGGGCGTCGAGGAGCTCGGCACCCGTTGCGAGGTCAAGAACATCAACTCGCTGCGTTCCCTCGGACGTGCCATCGAGTACGAGGCCCGCCGGCAGGTCGACCTGCTCACCTCGGGCCGGCGCATAGAGCAGCAGACCCGGCACTGGAACGAGGAGGACGGGCGTACGCACAAGCTGCGCTCCAAGGAAGAGGCATTCGACTACCGCTACTTCCCAGAGCCCGACCTGGTGCCGGTGGTGCCGTCGCAGGAGTGGATAGACGAGATCCGGTCGGCCATGCCGATGCTGCCCCGTGAACGCCGCTCCCGCCTGGCCGGGGCGGCGGGCGTCCAGACCGGGGCTGCTGCGCTCACCGTCGAGCGGGGCCTCGACGACCTGGCAGTCGACTCGATAGGACGGGGGGCTGACGCCGCCCGCGTGCTGGTGCACATCGAGAACAACCTGGCCGACGGCCACGGTGCCCTGACCGCCGACTCGTTCGCTGCGCTGGTCGCAATGGAGACCGGCAGGGATCTCACGGCCACCCAGGCCAAGACGGTGCTGGCCGACCTCGTCGAGTCGGGCGGCGACCCGGCTGCCATCGCGGCGACCCACGGGTTCGAGGCCATGGACACATCCCTGATCGAGGAGTTGGTCGACGACCTCATCGCCCGGCATCCCGACGACTGGGCGGCGTTCGTGGACGGCGACGAGAAGGAACGCAAGAAGAAGTCGGGCTTCTTCGTGGGCCAGATCATGAAGTCCACGCGGGGTCAGGCCGACGGCCGTGTGGTCAACCAGATCCTGGACCGGCGGGCAGGCGGCCCGGCCCGACAGGACTAGGCACCCACCACCTGCCACCGCGATCCGCGGAAGCGGGCGGCCAGCAGCGCCGACCGCACGACCATGAACAGCCAGATCGCTCCCCACAGCCAGCCGATGCCGGCTCCCAGCGTGTGTCCGATGACGGCGGCGGGTGCGAACACGGCGAACGAGATGCCCATCGCACGGGCGAGGTACCGCTGGTCGCCGGCACCGATGAGGATGCCGTCGAGGCCGAAGGCCAGACCCGACAGCGGTGCCATGGCGGCGACGTGGAGCAGGAGGAACCCGGCAAGCGCCACGACGGCCGGATCAGCCGAGAACACACCGGGCAGCACGCCGTCGGCCCCGACCAGCACGCCGATGAGCACGGCACCCAGCGTGGCACCCAGGCCGACCGACCATGCGAGCACCCGATGGCCGATCCGACGGGCCTCGTCGGCGAGCCCCGCACCCAGGAGGTTGCCGACCATCGTCTGCGCGGCGATCGCCATCGCGTCCATGGTCAGGGCGAGCAGCATCCAGGCCTGGAAGGCGATCTGGTGCGAGGCCACGTCCACAGTGCCGATTCGGGCCGCCACGGCGGTTGCCAGAGCGAAGGTCCCGACTAGCGAGACGGTGCGCACGAGCAGGTCGGCGCCTACCACGACGAGACGCCGGATAGTGGCCGGGTCGGGGCGGAGGCCGACGTGGTGGTCGCGCACGGCGCGACCTATCCACCAGAGGTAGAAGCCCGCTCCCAGCCACTGGGCCACGACGGTCGCCGCCGCCGAGGCGCCGATTCCCAGGCCGAACCCGTAGATGAGCACCAACTCGACAGCCAGGTTCAGCACGGCGGTGCCCACGCCCACCCAGAGCGGCCGCACGGTGTCCTTGATGCCGCGCAGGTAGCCGACGCCGGCCAGCATGAGCAGCATCCCCGGGGCTCCCAGCAGGCTCACCCTGAAGTAGGTGAGCGCCTGGTCCAGTACCTCGTCCCCGGCTCCGAGGGCCCTGAGCAGCGGCTCGGCGGTGGCGGCGCCGATCGCAGCCAACGCCACCCCGAGCGCCAGCGCCAGCCAGAGGCCCTGGACGGCCTGGTGGGCGGCCTTGTCGTGGTGGCCGGCGCCCATCAGCCTGGCCACGGCGGCGGTAGACCCGTAGGCCAGGAATATGCAGACGTTGTATCCGAGCAGCAGTGCGGCAGAAGCCACGGCCAGCCCGCCCAGGGGTTCGGTCCCCAGGTGGCCGACGACGGCGGTGTCGGCGAGGACGTACAGGGGTTCGGCGATCAGGGCGCCCAGCGCCGGAACGGCCAGCCTCAGGAGTTCGCGGTCGACCGGGGGTCCGGGCATCGGCAGAGCCTATGGCCGGGCCTGCGCGCCCGCCGGACCCGCCCACCACGCCGCGAGGCGTCCCCGACCCCTAGCCTGCAGGCATGGGTACGACCACCGGTTCCTCCACCAACAGGCCCCGCAGCCGCGAAGTGACCGAGGGCCCCAGCCGCGCCCCGGCCCGTGCCATGTTGCGTGCGGTGGGCATGACGGAGGACGACTTCGAGAAGGCGCAGGTGGGCGTGGCGTCGTCGTGGAACGAGGTCACCCCCTGCAACATGCCGCTCGGCGACCTGGCAAAGCGCTGCAAGGTGGGCATCGCCGATGCGGGCGGCTTCCCGATGGAGTTCAACACCATCGCCGTCAGCGACGGCATCTCGATGGGTCACGAGGGGATGCGGGCCAGCCTTGTCAGCCGGGAGATCATCGCCGACTCGGTCGAGGCGGTCATGCACGCTGAACGCTTCGACGCCTTCGTCAGCTTTGCCGGCTGCGACAAGTCGCTGCCCGGCATGCTCATGGCCGCCGCCCGGATCAACCTGCCGTCGGTGTTCGTCTACGGGGGTTCGATCCTGCCCGGTGAGTACAACGGCCGGTCCCTCGACGTGGTGAGCGTGTTCGAGGCGGTCGGTGCCCATGCCGTGGGCGACATCGACGACGACGAGCTCCTGGAGATCGAACGGCGTGCGTGTCCAACCATCGGGAGTTGTGCCGGCATGTTCACCGCCAACACCATGGCAGCCGTCGGCGAGGCACTCGGAATGTCGCTGCCCGGCTCGGCATCGGCCGCCGCCGTCGACAGCCGTCGTGGCGACGTGGCATACGCCAGCGGCACGGCCGTGATGCAGTTGCTGGCGGCCGACATCCGTCCACGCCAGATCATGACCCTGGCGGCGTTCGAGAACGCCATCGCCATCGTCATGGCGCTCGGAGGGTCGACCAACGCAGTGCTCCACCTGCTGGCCATCGCATGGGAGGCCGGTGTCGAGTTGGCGCTGGACGACTTCAACAAGGTGGCGGCCAGGGTGCCCCACGTCGCCGACACCAAGCCCCACGGCGCCTACCACATGGTCGACATCGACCGTGTCGGCGGCGTGCCGGTCCTGATGCAGATGCTGCTCGATGATGGCCTGCTGCACGGCGACGAGATAACGGTCACCGGCCTGACCGTCGCCCAGAACCTGGAACTGCTCGACGTCCCGGGCCCCGACGGCGACGTCATCCACGGTTTCGACGACCCCATCCACGACATCGGCGGCATCGCCGTGCTGACGGGGTCGCTGGCTCCGGCGGGTGCGGTGGTAAAGGTGGCGGGCCTCGACGTAGACCGGTTCGACGGCCGTGCCCGCGTGTTCGACGGCGAGGATGCGGCCATGGAGGCGGTGCTCGGCGGCCACATCCGGGCCGGCGACATCGTTGTCATCAGGTACGAGGGTCCCAAGGGCGGCCCGGGAATGCGCGAGATGCTGGCCATCACCGGCGCCATGAAGGGCGCCGGCAGGGGCGGCGACGCTGCGCTCATCACCGACGGTCGGTTCTCGGGCGGCACGCACGGCTTCTGCGTAGGGCACGTCGCACCCGAGGCGGTCGACGGCGGCCCCATAGCGTTGATCGAGGAGGGCGACCGCATCGTCATCGACGTGCGCGGCCACTCGATCGAGTTGATGGTCGACGAGGCGGTGCTCGGGGAGCGGAGGGCCGACCTGAAGCCGTTCGAGCCCCGCTACACGTCGGGATTCCTGGCCAAGTACGCGGCGCTGGCCCAGGGAGCCGAAATGGGAGCGATCACCAGGGCCTGAGGGCCGGATCGGCCCCGCACCCGCGGGTCCCACCCACCACCCCATTTTCGGGTCAGGTCGCCGACAGGGTTGTCGCCCGGGCCGACTGGGGCGATACTGGTGGGCCATGACGACGAACCCTGAGGTACCCGTACTGCGGTAGGCACGCTGTCCCACCCCCGCGTGCCCCGACCTCCCGATTCGGGAGGTCGTTTCGGTTTTCGGCCCCCTACCCACACCACCGGAGTCCCAGATGCAGATGGACGGCGGACAAGCCCTCATCCGAGCCCTCGAGCTGGAGGGCGTGGATGTCATGTTCGGGTTGCCCGGTGGCGCCATCCTGCCCGTCTACGACCCGATCATCGACTCGTCGATCCGCCACATCCTGGTGCGCCACGAGCAGGGTGCCGGCCACATGGCCGAGGGGTTCGCACACGCCACGGGCCGGCCCGGGGTCGCCATGGTCACCAGCGGGCCGGGTGCCACCAACATCGTGACCCCGCTGTGTGACGCCCACATGGATTCGGTCCCCCTGGTCGTCATCACCGGCCAGGTCCCGTATGCGGCGATCGGCACCGACGCCTTCCAGGAGTGCGACACCACGGGCATCACCCAGTCGGTGACCAAGCACAACTTCCTGGTCTCGGACGCCCAGGACATTCCCCGGACCATCAAGGAGGCGTTCCACATCGCCACCACCGGGCGGCCCGGTCCGGTTCTGGTCGACATACCCAAGGACATCGTCGACCCGGGAAACCCGCGCTCTGCCATGGAGTGGACCGACGACGTCGAGATGGACCTTCCCGGGTACAACCCCCGGACCGATGTCGATCCTGCCGCCATCCGTGCTGCTGCCGAGATGATCCGGGCCGCCGAGCGGCCGGTGCTCTACGTCGGGGGCGGAGTACTGAAGGCGCGTGCCGCCGAAGCGCTCCGCCGGTTAGCTGAGATGACCGGCATCCACGTCGTCACAACGCTCATGGCCAGGGGCGCCTTCCCCGACAGCCACGAACTCTGCCTGGGCATGCCCGGCATGCACGGCAACTTCACGGCGGTGACCGCCATGCAGGAGGCCGACCTCCTGATCGCCCTGGGCGCCCGTTTCGACGACCGGGTCACCGGCAGGATCGACGGGTTCGCCCCCGGGGCGAAGATCATCCACGTCGACATCGATGCCGCAGAGTTGGGCAAGGTGCGCCGGCCAGACGTGGCCATCCAGGGCGATTGCCGGGTGGCCATCGAGGCGTTGGCCGAGGTCTTCGCAGCGGATGGCGCCGGCGACACCGACCGCGATGCGTGGCGGTCTCGGATCAGCGGGTGGCAGGAGCGATTCCCCCTCTATTACGAGCCGTCGCAGCCGGGCGACAGCCTGAAGCCGCAGTTCGTCATCGAGCGACTCCGTGACGCCACCCCCGACGACACCATCGTCGCCTCCGGCGTCGGCCAGCACCAGATGTGGGCCAGCCAGTACTGGTGTTTCGACCACCCCTACACCTGGGTCAACTCCGGCGGGCTGGGCACAATGGGCTTCTGCATTCCCGCTGCCATCGGCGCGAAGGTGGGCTGTCCCGACAAGATGGTGTGGGCGGTCGACGGCGACGGCTGCTTCCAGATGACCGCCCAGGAACTGGTGACGGCCACGGTCGAGAACATCCCGATCAAGGTGGCGCTGCTCAACAACTCCTACCTTGGAATGGTCCGCCAGTGGCAGGAGATGTTCTACGACGAGCGCTACTCCGAGGTCTTCCTGTCCAAGGACGTGCCCGACTACAAGGCGTGGGCCGAGGCGATGGGTTGTGTGGGCATGCGTGTCGACAGCCCTGAAGACGTCGATGCGGCGATCGCCAAGGCCAACGAGATCGACGACCGACCGGTGGTCATCGACTTCCGGGTCTCTGCCTCGGAGAAGGTCTATCCGATGGTGCCGTCAGGTGCCTCCAACTCGGACCTGGTCGTTCCGCCCTCGCAGCAGGACCTGCCCCGCTGATGGCCGGGAAGTTCCATGTGCCGGACTACCGCTACCACACGCTGGTGGTCAAGGTCGAGAACAAGTCGGGCGTGCTGGCCCGTCTCGCCGCCCTCTTCTCCCGGAGGGGGTTCAACATCGAGTCGTTGGCCGTCGCTCCGACCGACGACGCCCGCTTCAGTCGCATCACCGTGGTCGTCGACCTCGAGTCGGCGCCCCTCGAACAGATCATCAAGCAGCTCGACAAGCTCGTGAACGTGGTCGAGATAAGGGAGCTGCACCCCGGGCATGCGGTCGAGCGGGAGCTCATGATCGTGACCGTCGAGGCCGGGCCGGATCGCCGCGACGAGCTGGTCGAGCACCTGGACCGCGCCGGTGGCAAGGTGCTGTCCGTGGGCACCGACTCGATGATGCTCTCGCTGGTCGGACCCCCCAAGCGGGTCGACGACTTCGAGGAGCTGCTGCATCCCTATGGGATCATCGAGTTGCAGCGAACCGGCCGGGTGGCGCTGGCCAACCTCGACGAGGCCGACTGAGCGGCTGACTTCACCTACCTGTTCAACCAATCACCCCAACCCACCCCCCAGGAGACATCCCAGTGGCAAACATCTTCTACGAGAACGACGTGAACCGGTCGGCCATCGCCGACCGCAAGGTTGCCGTTCTGGGCTACGGCTCCCAGGGCCACGCCCACGCCCTGAACCTGAAGGAGTCGGGGGTCGACGTGTGTGTCGGCCTGCGTGACGGCTCTGGTTCGGTCGCCAAGGCCTCCGAGGCCGGCCTGACCGTGAAATCCCTGGCGGACGCCTCGGCCTGGGCCGACGTCATCATGGTCCTGCTGCCCGACACCGAGCAGGCCTCGGTGTACGAGGAGCAGATCGCGCCGAACCTGGAGGCTGGCGACGCCCTGGCCTTCGCCCACGGGTTCAACATCAGGTTCGACCTGATCACCCCGCCCGACGACGTCGACGTGATCATGGTCGCCCCCAAGGGTCCCGGCCACCTCGTGCGACGCACCTACGTGGAGGGTGGCGGCGTGCCGTGCCTGATCGCGGTGGAGCAGGACGCCACGGGCGGCGCCACCGAGCTGGCGCTCGCGTACGCCGCCGGCCTGGGCGGCGCCCGTGCCGGCGTCATCGAGACCACGTTCACCGAGGAGTGCGAGACCGACCTGTTCGGCGAGCAGGTCGTGCTCTGCGGGGGCGTGACCGAGTTGGTCCGCAGCGCCTTCGACACGCTCGTCGATGCCGGCTACCAGCCCGAGATCTGCTACTTCGAGTGCCTCCACGAGCTGAAGCTCATCGTGGACCTCATGTACGAGCAGGGGATAGGCGGCATGCGGTTCTCGGTCTCGGACACCGCCGAGTACGGCGACCTGTCGCGTGGCCCCCGCGTGATCGACGACCACGTCCGGGAGACCATGAAGACGATCCTGGACGAGATCCAGTCGGGGGCGTTCGCCGCCGAGTGGGTGGCCGAGAGCCGCTCGGGTCGTGAGAACTTCAACCGGCTCGAGGCGGCGGGCCACGAGCACCGCATCGAGAAGGTGGGCTCCGACCTCCGCGACATGATGCCGTGGATCAACGCCGGCAGGGTCTCGGTGCAGGAGGCCTCGGGCGGCCAGGGCTGAGCAGGGGGCGCCCTCCCCGGTTCATGGCGGGGTTCGTGGGGGTGGCAGGTCGAGGTGGACCTGCCATGTCCCGGATTCGTCTCGTTGGAGGCGTCGGCCGCCTTCGTGGACGTCGTGGGGGTGGCGGGCACAAAGCAGTGCCAGGTTGTCGAGGTCGATGGGGCCGTCGCCGCGGAGCCATTCGTCGAGGTGGTGTGTCTGGCACCAGCCGGGTGGCCGGTCGCAGCCCGGCCATACGCAGCCCCTGTCGCGTACGACGAGGGCCCGCTTCCGGGCTGATGTGGTGCGGTAGCGGCGGCGGCCCACGTCGAGGGGTTGGGATTCACCGCCCATGACCATGGGGATGATCGCCGCCTCAACCACAGGGGCCGGCGCGTACAACCCGGCCGCCTCAGCGCAGGCGCTGCACCACCATGGCCATGCCCTGGCCGCCGCCCACGCACATCGACTCGACGCCGTACTCGCCGTCGGTGTCGTCGAGGCCGTTCAGCAGTGTGGCCATGATGCGGGCCCCGGTCATGCCGAAGGGGTGGCCGAGGGCGATGGCGCCGCCGTTCACGTTCAGCTTGTCGAGGTCTATGCCGATGTCGTCCGCCGATGGCAGCACCTGGGCGGCGAAGGCCTCGTTGATCTCGAAGAGGTCGATGTCGTCGGGCGTCAGCCCGGCCCGGTCCAGTGCCTGGCGGATGGCGTCGACGGGGCCGAGGCCCATCACCTCGGGGTTCAGCGCCGACACTCCCGACGAGACGATGCGGGCCAGGGGGGCGATGCCGAGTTCGGCGGCCCGCGTGTCGCTCATGACGACCACTGCGGCCGCGCCGTCGTTGAGGGGACATGCGTTGCCGGCGGTGACGGTTCCGTCGGGGCGGAACACGGGGTTCAGCTGGGAGACCTTCTCGTAGGTGGTGCCGGCGCGGATGCCGTCGTCGGCGCTCACCACGGTGCCGTCCGGAAGCGTGTACGGCGTGATCTCGCGCTCGAAGAAGCCGCGGGCCTGAGCAGCCTCAGCCCGGTTCTGCGACCGTACGCCCCACTCGTCCTGGGCCTGGCGGGAGACGCCCTTGTAGGCGGCGACGTTCTCGGCGGTCTGGCCCATGGCGATGTAGATGTCGGGCAGTCCCTCGGGTGGCGCCCATGTGTCGGCTCCCCCGCCCGTGCGGCCGGCGGTGCGGGCCTCGGCGTCGACGAAGAGGGTGTTGTGCGAACCGGTGTCGGAGGCGCCGTACTGGTACCGGCTCACGCACTCGACGCCTCCGGCCACGAACACGTCGCCCTCGCCGGCCTTGATGGCGTGGGCGGCCATGCGGATGGTCTGCAGCGACGACGAGCAGTACCGGTTGACGGTGACGCCCGGTGCGTCGAGGCCTGCCAGCAGCGCGGCCACACGGCCGATGTTGTATCCCTGCTCGCCGCCCGGCTGGCCCGTGCCCCAGATCACGTCCTCGACCTGCTCGCGGGGCAGGTCGGGCACCTTGCCGAGTACGTCGTCGATGATGAAGGCCGACAGGTCGTCGGGACGTGCGTTCACGAGGCTGCCCTTGTTGGCCCGACCGATGGGTGTGCGGGCGGTTGCGACGACTACGGCTTCGGCCATGGTTGGCGTCTCCTTGGAGGGGGGGATCGTTGACAGGTGGATCCGTCGGCGTGGGTGTGCCCCGTGGGCTGCCCGCCGGCTGGCGGCCCGAGCCTAATCAGCGCAGTGGGGCCTGGCCCCAGCCGGACCGGCATGGCCCCAGCCGGAACGGCAGGGTCACTCAGGCCCGGCGGCGTATAAGCGTGACGCCGTCGCCGACAGTGAGCAGCACCACCTCGACCCGGTCGTCGTCGGCCACGCGCTCGTTGAACT
>DQOF01000033.1 GCA_015658775.1 Acidimicrobiia bacterium
AAGCAACATGCTCCGCCGCTTGTGCGGGCCCCCGTCAATTCCTTTGAGTTTTAGCCTTGCGGCCGTACTCCCCAGGCGGGGCACTTAATGCGTTAACTGCGGCACGGAACCTGTTAGCTAGGTCCCACACCTAGTGCCCAACGTTTACGGCGTGGACTACCAGGGTATCTAATCCTGTTTGCTCCCCACGCTTTCGCTCCTCAGCGTCAGTACCGGCCCAGAGTGCTGCCTTCGCTGTCGGTGTTCCTCCTGATATCTGCGCATTTCACCGCTACACCAGGAATTCCACACTCCTCTACCGGACTCCAGTCACAGCAGTATCAGGTGGCGTCTCGAGGTTGAGCCTCGAGTTTTCACACCTGACTTACTGAACCGCCTACGAGCTCTTTACGCCCAATAAATCCGGACAACGCTCGCCCCCTACGTGTTACCGCGGCTGCTGGCACGTAGTTGGCCGGGGCTTCTTCTGCAGGTACCGTCATTTTCTTCCCTGCTGAAAGAGGTTTACAACCCGAAAGCCTTCATCCCTCACGCGGCGTGGCTGCGTCAGGCTTTCGCCCATTGCGCAAGATTCCCCACTGCTGCCTCCCGTAGGAGTCTGGGCCGTGTCTCAGTCCCAGTGTGGCTGATCGTCCTCTCAGACCAGCTACCCGTCGATGCCTTGGTGAGCCGTTACCTCACCAACAAGCTGATAGGCCGTGAGACCCTCCCGAAGCGCCTGAGCATTTCCTCAACCGGCCATGCGACCAGTTGGGGGTATCCGGTATTAGTCCGAGTTTCCTCGGGTTATTCCAGTCTTCGGGGCAGGTTTCTCACGTGTTACTCACCCGTTCGCCACTCACTCATGTGACCCGAAGGTCGAGTGCGTTCGACTTGCATGTGTTAGGCCCGCCGCCAGCGTTCGTCCTGAGCCAGGATCAAACTCTCCGTCAAAATCTCGGGCACACGCCGCCGAAGCGGTGCGTGCCGTCGAAATCATGGTGCGACACCACCCGAAGGCGATGCCGACGCGAGTTCGAGGCCGCACGGAACACCAATCCCGTACGACCAGGCACAGGGCAATAGTGATCGGCCTAAGCCGGTCACCGTTGTCCGTCAGTGCATTTGAATTGTTCAAGGGTCTGTCCAGTGACGACTCGCGATCGTCTGTGGACAGCCCGCACTGGCTTTTTCGTCCTCTATTCCGATTTCAAGGAGCACCTGGCGACCTGTGGTCGCCGGGCACGCGTCTCCGAAACCTCGGGAGGCGGTGGTGCCCTCAGACCGCCCCGTCGATTCGATCCGGAACCGGACCTGCCGTCGGGGCGACCGCCCACGCTAAGGCGCTACGACTGATTGGTCAAGCGCCGGTGGGCAGGGCAACACTACCGGTGCCCCGGGGGTGACCCAACCCCTTGACGGCGCATTTTGGACCACACGGCCGGCGTCGACGGGGGGATCAGTCGACCACCAGCAGGTGGCGACCGCGCCTGCCCTTCTGGAGCAGCACGAAGCGCCCGCCGACCACCGAATCGGCCGGCAGCACGGTCGCGTCGCCCGGCTGGCGGACACCGTTCACCGACACTCCACCACCCGTGATCGTGCGGCGAGCGTCGCCCCTCGAACCGCACAGGCCACTCGACACCAGGACTCCGATCAGCGACTCGTCGCCAGCCAGGTCTGCTGCGGTGACCTGCGACTCGGGCACGATTCCACGCAGCGCCTCGAGCACCTCGGCGGTGGGCGGGTCGCTGTCGAAGAGTCCCTGTGCGGCCAGGCGGGCCCGAGCGGTCTCATCGGCGCCGTGCACCAGCGTGCACACCTCGTCGGCCAGGCGATGCTGCGCCGACCTGGCCTCCGGAGCCGCCGCGTGCCCGACCATCACCGCGGCCACCTCATCTACCGGCAGCAGCGTCAGCTGCAGGAGGAACCGCTCGACATCCCGGTCGTCGACGTTCAGGAAGTACTGGTGCAGCTCGTAGGGCAGCGTCCTGGCGGAATCCAGCCACACAGCGCCCTCGGCGGTCTTTCCGAACTTGGCACCGTCGGCCCTGGTGACCAGCGGCACGGTGAGTCCGTGTGCCGAGACGCCGGACCGGCGCCGGATGAGGTCGATGCCGGCGGTGATGTTGCCCCACTGGTCGGATCCGCCCACCTGCATCTCACACCCGTAGCGGTCCAGCAACTCGAAGAAGTCGTTCGCCTGCAGCAGCATGTAACTGAACTCGGTGAAGGAGATTCCCTGGTCGCCGGCCAGCCGGGACCTGATCGACTCCTTGCCGAGCATCGCGCCCACCGTCACGTGCTTCCCGACATCGCGCAGGAAGTCCAGGACGCCCACTCCGACCGTCCACTCGCGGTTGTCGACCAGGACCGCCGAGGTCCCGTCCGGGCCACCGTCGTCGTCGAACCTCAGGAACGCCCGGAGCTGGACGGCGACCGCCTCGGCGTTGTCGGACAGGGTCGCCTCGTCTAGCAGGTTGCGCTCGTCGGAGCGACCGCTCGGATCTCCGACCATGCCGGTTGCGCCGCCCGCCAGGGCAATCGGACGGTGGCCGGCGTCCTGGAAGCGTCGCAGCAGCAGGAGGGGCACCAGATGGCCTATGTGGAGGCTGTCGGAGGTCGGATCGAAACCGCAGTAGACGGTGATGGGGCCGACAGCCAGGCGGGTCCGGAGCGCCTCGATGTCGGTGGTGTCCCGGACCAGGCCGCGGGCTGCCAGATCGTCCAGAATCTCGGCGCCGTCCACGGGCACCAGTATGCAGCCTCGCCCCCCGCCAGACGTCCATGGATTCTGCGCCATCCCCCCTCCGGTGCTCAACTGCCGTGTCAGGAGTCACGTCACCACATGGTCCTGCTGACCCCTCTGGGGCGGTCCACGCGGTCAGAATGTAGGAATGCCGAGAGCCACCAGCCCGCTCACCCGCGCCCTCGGCGCGGTGGTGGTCGCGTCGACGATCGCCACGGGCTGCTACCGCTACGAGACCCCCAGGTTCGAGATCACGATTCCGGAACAGGCCGAGTCGTCGATCATCGTCGCCGGGGACGGCACCTACATCACGACACTCGTGGCTCCCGAGAACCGCACCAGCGCCCGCCGCATCGACGAGATTCCCGTGATCGTGCGCCAGGCGATAATCGCCATCGAGGACGAGCGCTTCTACATCCACGACGGCGTAGACCTGAAGGCGATCATCCGGGCGGCACGCACCAACTTCGAGGCGGGCGGCATCAGCCAGGGCGGCTCCACCATTACCCAGCAGTACGTCAAGTTGGCGATCATCCGCAACACGGAGAAGACGGCCAGCAGGAAACTGGAGGAGATCTGGTACGCCACCCGGCTCGAGGACGAGTACGGCAAGGACTTCATCCTCCTGCAGTACCTCAACACCGTGTACTTCGGCCACGGCGCCTATGGCATCAAGGCGGCGTCACAGACGTTCTTCAACAAGGACATCGCCGACGTCAGCCTCCCGGAGGCGGCCATGCTGGCCGGCGTCATCCAGACCCCCGGCCGGCACAACCCGTTCAGCAACTACTCGGGCAGCCTGCGCCGCAGCCACCTGGTGCTGGACCGCATGGTGGCCAACGACTTCATCACCGACGAGCAGCGCAGCGCCGCCATGGCGTCACCCCCGAAGCTAGAGGAGTACACCGGGCGACTCGAGACCCGGTACCCCGCAGGCCACTTCGTCGAGGAGGTCCGCCGCTGGTTCCTCGACAACCCGGCCTTCGGCGTGAGCAGGGGCGTACGCGAGCAACTGCTGTTCGAGGGCGGCGTGCGAATCGAGACCACGCTCGACCTGGGACTCCAGGCCGCCGCCGAGCAGGCGGTGGAGGCCCACCTACCGGCGGGCCGGGGCCATCCCGACGCCGCGGTCGTGGTCATCAACCCCCAGAACGGCCACATCCTGGCAATGGTCGGCGGTCGCGACTTCTTCGGCGACGACACCGACGCCAAGGTCAACCTGGCCATCGGCGTCGGCCGCCAGGTCGGCTCCTCCATGAAGCCCATAGGCCTGGCCGCCGCCCTCGAGGCCGGCTGGCAGGCCACCGCCGTCTACCCCGCACCCAACGTGATCGAGTTCGAGATTCCGGGCACGGACGAGGAGAACAGGGTCTGGCGGGTGACCGGTGGGGTGAACGGGCACAGCGCACTGGAGGCACGATTCGAGGAGGGGCTGGCCGCCCTGGTCGAGTACTACCTGAGGGAGGGGCACCTCGACGTGCCGCCCGGGCATGTCGAGGTCATCGAGGTCGACGTACGGGGCAGCGAGGCCGAGGCAAAGGGAGAGACGAGGGACCAGGCCGTGCAGCTGGCCACCTGGATCAACAACCGCCGCTACGAGTACAGCATGGACACGCTGTTCGACGACCGGATCGCCATGCTCGAGGTCCTCCCCGACTGGACCTGGGAGCCGCCCGAGGGCGAACAACCGGTGCCGATGGCCGCTCCCGACTCGGTGACCCTCATCCACGGGGTCCGTAGTTCCTACAACACCGTCTACGCCCAGCTGAGCATCGCCATGGGTGCCCACAGGGTGGTCAGCATGGCCGGGCGCCTCGGCATGCAGTCGCCGATACAGGAGGTCAACTCCAACATCCTCGGCACCTCCAACACCACCATGCTCGACATGGCAACCGCCTACAGCACGTTCGCCAACCGGGGCGTGCACATAGACCCGACCTACGTCACCCGGGTCACCCGCTACGACGGCACCACCCTGTGGACGTGGAAGCGTGAACAGGAGCGGGTCCTGGACGCCCGGTTGGCCGACCAGTTGGCCTGGATCCTGGAGGGGGTCATCACCCAGGGAACCGGCCACAGGGCCGACTTCGGCCGACCTGCCGCCGGCAAGACCGGTACGACCCAGAACTACGCCGACGCCGTCTTCGTGGGCTACACGCCACAACGCACCGCCGCGGTGTGGGTCGGCTTCCCCGAGGCGCAGATCCCCATGCTGCCTCCCCTCACCGACAGGAAGGTCTTCGGCGGCACGTATCCGGCCCTGATCTGGAAGGACGTGATGGCCGCCGCCCACCTGGACCTCGCGGTCGCCACATTCCCGTCGCCTCCCCCCTCGTCCACCACGACCACGACCAGGCCTCCCGCCGACGCCGTTCCGACCCCCGAGCTGATCGGCCTCACGATCCAGAACGCACGGGAGATGCTCGCCGGGCTGGAGTCGGGCATCCGCATCAACCGGGTCATCGAGGTCGAGATAGCCGGCTCGGAGCCCGGAATCGTCATCGGACAGTCGCCCGGTCTCGGCACCTCGATCCGGCCCGGCGGTTCGATCCTCGTAGAGGTGGCAATCGAACCCACGACGATCGCCATGGTGGTCGTGCCCGACCTGATCGGCCGCCTCCTGGATGATGCCTCCAGGCTCCTCGTCGCCGAAGGCCTCGGCTACGAGACCACCGAGGTCGACGATCCGGACGACCCCAATGCCGCCCGCGGCCTGGTGTGGTGGCAGGAACCGGTGGGCGGCACCGAGACCCTGCCCGGTACCGTCATCGCCGTGAGGATCTCGCGATGACCGACCCGGGCCATGACCTGCGTGACGTGCCCGAGCACGACACGATCGACGGGCGCTCCGTGACCCCGGGTCGCGTCGCGTTCGTGGTGCTCGTGGTCGCCATGGCGGTCATGTGGTTCTACGCCTTCGTCCTGGCGCCCTCGGGCAACCCCGACCGGCTGGAGGACCGCTCGTGGCCGGTGGCGGCGGAGGCCCGCTGTGCCCGCACCCTGACCGCCATGGACTCCCTCAGGCCGGCCGCAGAGGCTCCCACGCCGGCGGACAGGGCCGACGACGTGGACAGGGCGACGGACCTGGTAGCGCTCATGGTCGACGACCTCAGGGGCATTCCCGGTGGAACCGACGACGACCGGTGGCTGACGAGCCGGTGGTTCGAGGACTGGGGCGTCTACCTCGTCGACCGGCGGAACCACGCCGACAGGTTGCGCAGCGACGGTGACGTGCGGCCCCTGTTGACCGCCATGCCGGATGGGGTCGGGAGCGTGCTCAGGCGGATGAACGGCTTCGCCAGGGTGAACGACATGGAAAGTTGCCTCGACCCCGGCGACCTGTAGCGACCGGCCCTACAGCAGGCCGGCCGCCTCCACCTCGTCCAGCCTGGAGAGGGCCCGGTCGGCCAGCCGCAACACGCCCTCGTCGGCACCCATCGACCCCAGGTCGCGGCGGTTGACCCACCGCAGGGCCCGGGACTCGTGGTTTCCCACCGGCACCGAACCCGGTGGCGCCACGACCAGGTAGCGCACGTCGTGGTGTTCGTGTGCGTCCTCGGCCGGCGGCTCCACGAGGTGGACGTCGAGGTCAACCGGCGGCTCGACCACCCGCAACCCCTCGATGCCCGTCTCCTCGGTGGCCTCACGCAGCGCCACCCTGGCCAGGTCGCCGTCGCCGTCGGCATGTCCCCCGGGCTGGAGCCAGCGCTGCAACTTGGAGTGGAACAGCAGCAGGATCCGGCGGTCGGAGGGATCCACCACCAGGGCCGAACCCGTCAGGTGCCCCGGCCGGCAGGTGCGGTGGAGGGCGTCCTCGTGGTGGTCGAGCAGGGCGAGGATCCGCTCCCGCGCCGCGCCCGGCGGTCCGGAGTCGACCACGTCGGCCGGCTCGACGCCCCTGCGGGCCGACAGCGCTGCCAGGTCGTGGAGCCGGGGGCTCACCGGAGCCCGGCCAGGCGTGCCTCCTGGTCGGCCAGCCGCTCGGCGAACCGGACCCGCTGGACGGCCACCGGTCCGGGACCGGCGCCACCGGGCGTGGTGCGCCGCCGCACGGCCGCCCCCGGCGCCAACAGCGCCACCGCCTCGGCTCCCAGGCGCTCGTCGCCGGCCACCAGCTCGGCGAACGACGCCTCACCGGCGAGCGCCGCCCTGACGTGCGCTCCGACCACGGCGTGGGCCTCCCTGAACGGCATGCCGGAGACGACCAAGTACTCGGCCAGGTCCGTGGCAGCCGCGAACGGGCTGTCGGCGGCCTCGGCCATGCGGTCGGTCCGCAACTCCAGCGTCGAGACCAGGCCTTCCAGGGCCGGCAGGGTGAGCCGCACCGTGTCGCAGGCGTCGAACAGGGGCTCCTTGTCCTCCTGGAGGTCCTTGTTGTAGGCCAGTGGAAGGCCCTTCAGGGTGGTCAGGAGGCCGGTCAGGTTGCCGATGAGGCGACCCGCCTTGCCTCGGGCCAGCTCGGCGATGTCGGGGTTCTTCTTCTGGGGGAGCATCGACGAACCCGTCGAGAAGGCGTCGTCCAACCCCACGAAGCCGAACTCGGCGGTGGACCACAGGATGACCTCCTCTCCGATCCGGGAGAGGTGCACGCCGAGCAGGGCAAGGGCGAAGAGCGCCTCGGCCACGAAGTCCCGGTCACCGACCACGTCCAGGGAGTTCTCGAAGCGGGCCGAGAAACCCAGGTCGGAGGCCACGCCGTCGGGATCCAGGGGCAGCGACGAGCCCGCCAGGGCGCCTGCACCGAGCGGCGACACGTCGGTGCGCCCGATGGCGTCGAGCAGCCGGTCGACGTCGCGCGCCAACGCCCAGCCGTGGGCCAGGAAGTGGTGGGCCAGCAGCACGGGCTGGGCCTGCTGGAGGTGCGTGTACCCGGGCAGGTGGGCCTCGCCTGCGTCGTCGGCCCGTGAGGCCAGGGTCGCCTGGAGCCTTCCCACGAGGCGGGCGATGTCACCCAACTCGCGCATGGTCCAGAGCCGCAGGTCCGTGGCCACCTGGTCGTTGCGGCTCCGGCCCGTGTGCAGCCGAGACCCTGCTTCGCCAGCCAACTCGGTGACCCGGCGCTCCACGGCCGTGTGTATGTCCTCGTCGGAGGCCTCGAAGGCGAACGATCCGTCGGCCAGTTCGGCCTCGGTCGTGTCCAGCGCTTCCAGCACCGCCCCGGCGTCTGCGCTGTCGAGCAGGCCGACCCGGGCCAGCATCGAGACATGGGCGCGTGACCCCGCGATGTCCTCCCTGAACATGCGCCTGTCGAAGGGCAGGCTGTCGTTCAGCGCCTGCAACGCGTCGGCTGGTCCGCCCTCGAAGCGTCCGTGCCAGAGGGTGGCCATCAGGTCGCCTCCCGCTCCGCCGCCCTGGCGGCCCGCCGCGCCAGCGTCCGGAGCCTCAGGGCGTTCAACTTTATGAAGCCCTCCGCATCGGCCTGGTCGTACGCGCCGTCGTCCTCCTCGAACGTGGCGATCGCCTCGTCGAACAGCGTGTCCTCGGACTCCCGCCCCACGACCTCCACGTTGCCCTTGTAGAGCCGCAGCCTGACGCGGCCGTTCACCCAGTGCTGCGAGCTGTCGATCGCCGCCTGGAGCATCTCCCGCTCGGGGCTGAACCAGAAGCCGTTGTAGATCATCTCGGCGTACCGGGGCATCAGCTCGTCCTTCAGGTGGGCGACGCCGCGGTCCAGGGTTATCGACTCGATGGCCCGGTGGGCCTTCAGCAGGATCGTGCCACCGGGCGTCTCGTAGGCGCCCCGCGACTTCATGCCCACGTACCGGTTCTCGACTATGTCGGTCCGGCCGACGCCGTTCGCTCCACCTGTCCGGTTCAAATCGGCCAGCACACCGGCCGGCGTCATCGGCGTGCCGTCGATCGCCACGACGTCGCCCCGCTCATAAGTGAGGTCCAGGTAGGTGGCCTCGTTGGGCGCCTGTTCGGGGCTGACCGTCCAGCGCCACATCTCAGAGGCGGGCTCGTTCCACGGATCCTCGAGTGGACCGCCCTCGAAGGAGATGTGGAGCAGGTTGGCGTCCATCGAGTACGGCGACTTGGTTCCCCTCTTCATCTCCACGGGGATGCCGTGCTCCTCGGCATAGTCGAGCAGGCTCTGCCGTGACCCGAGGTCCCACTCGCGCCACGGTGCGATCACGGTGATGTCGGGGTTCAGGGCGTATGCGCCCAACTCGAACCGCACCTGGTCGTTGCCCTTGCCGGTGGCCCCGTGGCTGATGGCGTCGGCGCCCGTCTCTGCGGCGATCTCGACCAGCCGCTTCGCTATGAGGGGCCTGGCGATGGAGGTGCCGAGCAGGTACTCGCCCTCGTAGAGGGTGTTGGCCCGGAACATCGGGAACACGAAGTCGGCGACGAACTCCTCGCGGAGGTCCTCTATGTAGATCTCCGTGACGCCCATGGCCTGCGCCTTGGCCCGCGCCGACTCGATCTCCTCGCCCTGCCCCAGGTCGGCGGTGAAGGTCACGACCTCGCAGCCGTAGGTCTCCTCCAGCCACCGCAGGATGATCGAGGTGTCCAACCCGCCCGAATAGGCCAGGACGACCTTGTCGACGCCCCTGTTGCCCTTGTCCACGCCGCCCGGCGTCCGTACGCCTGTGCTTGTCACACCGTGCTCCCGTCCGTGTCCATGTCTCCTGACCGCCAATGCACTCAGAGGCCTGCGAGGATGCGCAGGCTACCGGCGAGGTCGGCGCCGGTCGTGCCCTCGGCGGCCACGACCAGCACCGTGTCGTCGCCGGCCACCGTGCCCGCCACGTCGGACAGCCCGGTCCGGTCCAGCGCCGAGGCGACCACGTGTGCCGACCCCGGCGGGGTCCGCAGCACAACCAGGTTCGCGGAGGGCGCCACCTCGACGACCCACTCGCCCATGACCCGCTTGAGCTGGTTCTCAGGCGCCACCCTGTCCGACGGGAGTTCGGGGATGGCGTAGACGCTCACGCCGCCTGGCACCCTCACCTTGACGGCCCCGAGCTCGTCGAGGTCCCGCGAAACGGTGGCCTGGGTGGCGGCGATGCCCTCGGCTGCGAGCAGGTCCACCAGTTGCGGTTGGTTGCTGACAGGTTGCTCCTCGAGCAGCCGCGCCAGCCGGTGCTGTCGTTGCACCTTGCTCATGTCGCCCCGCCCCCGCCTGCGGCCGGTTCCGCGGCCTCGCCGAGCATCCACGCCAGCAGGCCCCTCGCGGCGTGCATCCGGTTTCGGGCCTGTTGCCATACCCGGCTGGACGGGCCGTCGACGACCTCGTCGGTGACCTCCTCGCCCCGGTGGGCGGGCAGGCAGTGCAGGAACACGGCCTGTGCGCCTGCAGCGGCCATCAGGGTGCCGTCGATCCGGAACCCCTCGAAGTCGGCCAGCCGACGGGCCGACTCGGCCTCCTGGCCCATCGAGGTCCAGACGTCGGAGTAGACGGCGTCGGCGCCCCGCACCGCCTCGTCCGGCCGGTCGAACTCTTCGTACTCGACACCGGCAGCGGCCACCCGGCCCCTGTCGGCGTCGACCAGCCGGTAGCCGGCCGGCCCGGCGAACCGGACGTCCATGCCGAGCATGCAGGCCGCAATGGCCAGAGAGCGGAAGACGTTGTTGCCGTCGCCCACGTACGTGATGGTCCGACCGGCCAGGTCGCCGAACTCGGCCTGCAGCGTGACGACGTCGGCGAGGGCCTGGAGCGGGTGGGCGGCGTCGGACAGCATGTTGACGACCGGCACCTGGTCCACGGCGGCCATCCGCTCGACCGTGGAGTGGCCGAAGACGCGGGCGCCTATGCAGGCGTGGAAGCAGGCGAGGGTCCTGGTCACGTCCTCGACCGACTCCCGTACGTCCATGCCGACCTCGTCGCCCTGGATGTACATGGGGTGTCCGCCCAGTTGGACGACGGCCATCTCCATCGAGTTGCGGGTCCGCGCCGACGGCTTCTCGAACAGCAGCGCCATTCCCTGCCCGGCCAGCACCTGTGGGGGTGCCGGATCGACGGCCAGTTCCAGGATCCGCTTCAACTCGTCGACGCTCAGGTCGTCTATCTCCAGCAGGTGCCTCATCGGTCCACCTCGCGGTTCTCGTCCGGGTCGTCGCCGATCGGGCCGTCGGCCAGCACCCCTGCCAGCAGCGCCACGCCCTCGGCCAACTCGGTGCTGCTGACCGTGAGCGGCGGGGCGAACCGGATGGAGGTCGGGGTCACGCCGTTGACCACCAGTCCTGCGTCCAGGCAGGCCCCGGCCACCTCGCCGGCGGTCCGCCCCCGCAGGGCGTCCTCTCCCAGCTCGGCGGCCAGCAGCAGGCCCAGGCCCCGGACGCCTACGACGCCGGGAATCGCCTCGAGGAGGCCCGTCAACTCCGCGCCCCGTGTGAGCGCCAGGTTCGGCGCGTCGATCTCCTCCATGACACGCAGCCCCTCGCGTGCCGCAGCGGTGGCGAGCGGTTGCCCGCCGAAGGTGGAGCCGTGGTCGCCGGGCCGGAACGCGGCCGCTATGGCGGTCGGCGCCCAGACCGCGCCTATGGGAACGCCGTTGCCGAGCGCCTTGGCCATGGTCACGATGTCGGCCCGTACGCCGTGGTGGTGGAAGCCGAACCACCGTCCAGTCCGGCCGAGGCCGGTCTGGACCTCGTCCATGATGAGCAGGATGCCCCGCTCGTCGCAGAGCCGCCTGATGCCCGAGAAGAAGCCTGGGTCGCCGGGAAGGACCCCGGCCTCGCCCTGCAGGGGCTCCAGCAGGATGGCGCCCACCGTCGGGTCGACGGCGGCCTCGAAGGCGTCCAGGTCGTTCCAGGCGGCGTGCCTGAAGCCCTCCGGGAGGGGCTGGAAGGGCTCGTGCTTCTCGGGCTGGCCGGTGGCGGCCAGGGTGGCGAGGGTCCGTCCGTGGAACGACCGGAAGGCCGACAGCACCACGTGCCGGCCGCGGCCGTGGTGCCTCCGGGCCAACTTGATGGCGGCCTCGTTCGCCTCGGCTCCCGAGTTCTGGAACAGCACCTGGCCGGGCTCGGTCTCGCCGGTGCCCGACCGGATCAGGCTGTCCAGCCGGGTCGCCACCTCGATCTGGGGTTCTGTGCCGAACAGGTTGGAGACGTGCATGAGGGTGCCGGCCTGGTCGGCGATTGCCGCGGCGATACGCGGGTGGCTGTGTCCGAGGCTGGTCACGGCGAGGCCGCCCAGGAAGTCGAGGTACCTCCGGCCGTCGGCGTCGAAGAGCTCGGTGCCGGCACCCCGCACGAACCTCACGGGCGGCGGGCCGTAGTTGGGCATTATCGGACAGTGGTCGCCTCCGCCGGCTCCCATCGCCTCGGCGTGTGCGGCTGCGGTGCTCATGGCAGCGTCACCCCGGCCGGAAGGACCATGGTGCCTATGCCCACGTTGGTGAAAAGTTCGAGCAGGAGCACGTGGGGCAGCCGGCCGTCGACCATGTGCGCCGATCCCACACCGGCCCTCACGGCGTCGATGCAGGCCTGCGCCTTGGGGATCATGCCGCCGCTGACCGTGCCGTCGGCGATTAGCGCCTCCAGGGCGTCGACGTCGAGCCGCGAGATCCGGCTGCCCGGGTCGTCCACGTCGGACCGGAGGCCGTCGACGTCGGTGAGGTACATGACCCGTTCGGCGGCGAGGGCGCCGGCCAGGGCGGCGGCCACCGTGTCGGCGTTGATGTTGTACGCCTGGCCGGATAGGTCGACGCCGATTGTCGACACGACCGGTATGAGGTTCTCGGCCAGCACCCGGTCCAGGATGGCGGGGTTGACCGCCTCGACGCCGCCGACGAATCCCAGGTCGGGGTGGAGGGCGGTTGCCTGGATGAGGGAGGCGTCCTCGCCGGAGAGGCCGACGGCCAACGGACCGTGGACGTTGATGGACGCGACGATCTCCCGGTTCACCTTCCCCACCAGCACCATGCGGGCGATGTCGAGGGTGTCGGCGTCGGTGACCCGCAGGCCGTCCCTGAACTCGGCCTCGAGTCCCAGGCGGTCCATCATGGCGCCGATCTGGGGCGCACCTCCGTGCACGACCACGGGCCGGATGCCCACCGAGTGCATGAGCACGATGTCCTCGGCGAACCGGGCAGCCAGGTCGTCGTCGACCATGGCGTTGCCACCGAACTTGACGACTATCACCGAGCCCCTGAACCGCTGGATGTACGGCAGCGTCTCCACGAGGACCGCTGCCCGCCGTTCCGGCGAGAAGGTGTCGAGGTTCTGGTCGGGGGTGAGTGGGGTGTCCATGGTCGTCGCTGCTCGTGTCCGGTCGGGCGGCCCGTCAGGAGGTCCGCATGTTCTCGTCGATGTAGGCGTGGCTGAGGTCGGTGGTGACAACCAGGGCCGTCCCGTCCCCCTGGCCCAGGTCCACCAGCAGGTCTAGCCTCCGGCCCGCCATGTGGGCAGCGAGGGACTGGGCCGTGTCGGCGTCGATCGTGGCGGGCTCGCCCGCTTCGTAGACCACCGTCCCGCCGTAGGAGATGGTGATGGTCAGGGGATCGAACGCAACCCCCGCCGCACCCATCTCCGCGGCTATGCGACCCCAGTAGGGGTCCTCGCCGTACCAGGAGCACTTGACCAGTTGGCAGTTGGCCGTGTCGCGGGCCGCTCTGGCAGCCTCGGCGTCGGTGGCGGCGCCGGTGACGGTCAGGAACACGGTCTTGGTGGACCCTTCCGCGTCGTCGGCCATCTGGACGGCCAGGTCCCGGCACGCCTCCTCCAGCGCGGCCCCCAGGTCCGTCGGGTCCGTCGGACCCGCCGTGCCGCCGGCGAGCAGCAGGACCGTGTCGTTGGTGGATTCGGCGCCGTCGACGGTCAGGCAGTTGAACGAGACGGCGACCGCCTCCCGCAGGAGGGTCGTGGCGGTCGGCGCGTCCACCTCGGCGTCGGTGGTGAGCACAGCCAGCATCGTCGCCATGTTGGGTTCCAGCATCGCCGCGCCCTTGGCTATGCCGCCCACAGCGAAGTCCCCTGCGTCCACGAGGGTCGTCCGGGGAACTGTGTCGGTGGTCATCATGGCGATGGCGGCGGCGGGACCGCCGTCGGGATCCAGGGAACCGGCCAGCCTGGGGATGCCCGCACTGATCGCATCCATGGGCAGCCCGTAGCCGATCCATCCCGTCGAGCAGACCAGTACCTCCTCGGGCGCACAACCCAGCTCGGCGGCCGTGAGGGCGCACATCGCCTCGGCGTCGGCCATCCCCTGTGCTCCGGTTGCGGCATTGGCGTTGCCGCTGTTGATCACCACGGCTGCTGCCCGACCACCGGTGCCGGCCAGGTGCTCCCTGCAGACCCGCACGGGTGCGGCCGTCATCTTGTTGGACGTGAACACGCCGACCGCCGTGACCGGCCTGCCGTCGGCGGTCGCCACCATGGCCATGTCGGGGTCGCCGGACGGCTTGACGCCACAGGCCAGGCCCGAGGCCACGAAGCCGGGTACGTCGGTGACGGTCACGGGTACATGCCGACTGTGGGAAGGCCGGTCGCCTCGTCGATGCCGACCGCCAGGTTGGCGCACTGCACGGCCTGGCCCGAGGCGCCCTTGACGAGGTTGTCGATGGCGCAGAGCACCACCAGCAGGCCCGTCCGGGGGTCGACCCTGGCGGTGAGGTGGGCCGTGTTCGAGCCGAGGGTGGCCTTGGTGGACGGGGGCCGCTCGTCGACCACCACGAACCGCTCCCCCGCATAGGCGTCGGCGAGCACGGCGAGTGCAGAGGCCGAGTCCAGGTCCACGGTGGGTCGGGCATAGCAGGTGGCCAGGATTCCCCGGTTCATCGGCGCCAGGTGGGGGGTGAGCAGTACCGACACGCAGGCCGCCCCGTCGAGCGTGGAGCCGTCGGCGTCGGTGGCTATGGCCTGTTCGATCTCGGGTGTGTGCCTGTGGCCGTCGGGGGCACCTGTGGTTCCGCCGGTGAGCCCGTAGGCGGCGAAGTCCTCGTCGACCGCACAGAACGTGGTGTCGGGCTTCGGCGCCCTCCCGGCACCCGAGACCCCGCTGGCGGCGTCCACCACGATCCCCTGCGGCTCGACCACTCCGGCCCTCAGGAACGGAGCCAGGGCCAGGGCGGCGGCCGTGGGATAGCAGCCCGGTGCCGCGACCAGTCGGGCGCCGTGCAGGCCGTCACGGAACAGTTCAGGCAGGCCGTAGGCGGCCTCGGTGAGGAGGTCGGGCGCCGTATGCGGCTCGTCGTACCACAACGGGTAGAGCCCCGGGTCGCGCAGCCGGAAGTCGGCGGCCAGGTCGACCACGTGTCCGACCCTCCCGAGCAGGTCCGGAACGAGGGCCTGGGAGGCGCCGTGGGGCAGGCCCAGGAACACGACGTCGCAGCCGTCCACGACCGCGGGGTCGGCCTCTGCGTAGGTGAGATCTGGGTACTCGGCGGCCAGGTTGGGGTAAAGGTCGGCGACAGCCGTTCCGGCCTGGGTGTCGCCGGTCGCCACCACGACCTTGAAGTCGGGATGGCCGGCGCAGAGCCGCAGCAGTTCGGCCCCCGTGAATCCGGAGGCCCCGATGATGCCGACGCTGGTCATCCGAAGATCATACAGATATCTGCATGATCATGCAACCACTCCGCGGAGCCGGCCCCACCTGACCGGTCCGGACGGCCCACCTCCTCAGGCGGCCAGGTCCACCACGACCTTGCCGACGACCTTGCGGTCCGCTATGTCCTGGAGGGCCCGTGCCGCCTCGTCGAAGGCGTACGGGGGGTGCATGAGGGGGTCGACCGTACCTGTCACGGCGAGGTCCATGATCGCCTCCATCTGCCTGGCCAGCGATGAGGGGTCACGGCCGAGTGACGCTCCCCAGTGCACACCCACCACCGAATAGTTCTTGAGCAGGATGTGGTTGGTGGCGATCTCGGGTATCCCCGCCACGAACCCGATCACCAGGAGGCGGCCGTCCCAGGCCATACAGCGTCGCACCTGCTGGAACATCTCCCCACCGACCGGGTCGTAGGCCACGTCGGCACCGCGGCCGTCGGTCAACTCCCTGACACGGGTCACCAGGTCGTCGACCTCCCGGTGGTCGATCACCTCGTGGGCGCCCAGGGCCGCACAGGCAGCGGTCTTGTCGGGTCCTCCGGCCACTGCCAGCACCCTGGCACCCGCGGCCAGGCCCAGTTGTATGGCGGCCGAGCCGGTCCCGCCCGACGCTCCCGTGACCAGCAGGGTCTCGCCCTCCTGCAGGCGTGCACGGTCATGGAGCGCATACCAGGTCGTGCAGTAGTTCATCGGAATCGCCACCGCCTTGGTGACCGACAGCACGTCGGGCACCGGGAAGACCGAGCCCGCCGGGAGCACCACCTGCTCGGCCAGGCCGCCGCCCAGCCCCACAACCACCTGGCCGGGGCTGACGTTGTCGACGCCGTCACCGACCGCCACCACCCGGCCTGCTGTCTCGCTGCCGGGGCTCAACGGCAGAGGCGGCCTGACCTGGTACTCGCCGCGGCACTGCAGCACGTCGGGAAAGGCCAGGCCCACCGCTCCGACGTCGACGAGGACCCCGCCTGGCCCCACCTCGGGGGCCGGTGCCTCATCCAGCGAGAGGTTTGTCAGCGGGTCGCCCAGTTCGTGTAGTTGCCAGATGCGCATGATCCGGGAACCTAACCGCCCCGGGTGGCGGAACCGGATACGGGCGGTCAGGCCCGCAGGCTGGCGGGCAGCGAGCCCTCGACGGCGTCGATGCACCTTCGCCGCACGTCCGCCATCTCGGCGTCGGTGAGGGTGCGGTCGGCGGCCTGGAACCTGAGCGTGAAGGCCAGGCTGCGCCTGCCGTCCCCGACCGGCGCACCGCGGAACACGTCGAACAGCGAGAGTCGGGCCAGCAGGTCGCCTGCGGCCTCGCGCAGGCAGCGTTCGACCGCCGACGCCGGGACGGCATCGTCCACCTCGAAGGCCAGGTCGATGTCGGAGGACGGATACCGGCTCACCTGCTGGTACGGGGTGTCGCCGTGGGGTACGCCGAGGAGCGTGTCCAGGTCGACCTCCAGCCATCCGACCCGCTCGGGCACGTCGAAGGCGTCCAGCACGCCGGGGTCGACCTCGCCCACATGGCCAACCGGAACCCCGCCGACCTCGATACGGGCCGTCCGGGTGGGATGCAGGCCCGCCACGACGTCTGCGACGAGGGCATAGTCGCGGGCGGCAAGGGCATCGGCGAGGGCCGACCAGACCCCGACGGCGTCGCCGGCGTCCCTGCCTGCGAGAGCCACGGCCAGGTACTCGCGCTCATCGGGCAGGGGCTGGCTGGCCTCGGGGTGCCGGTAGACGTGCCCGACCTCGAACAGCCCCAGACCGGCCAACCGGTGCGATGCGTTGTAGGCGAGGGTCTTCAGGATCCCCGGCCGCAACGACGAGCGCATCACCGATTCCTCGGCCACCAGCGGGTTGGTGACGGTGATGCCGTCGGCGTCGAGGCCTGCCCGCTCGAGGTCGCCGGGTGCCAGGAACGGCACGGGCATCACCTCGTCCAGGCCCAGGCCGATCATGGCCGTGCGCACGGTGCGCCGATCGACCTGTCGCCGGGACAGTGCACCGGTGAGCATGGACCTGGGCCTCGTGCGGGCGATCCTGGTGTAGCCGTGCATCCTCGCCACCTCCTCGATCACGTCGATCTCGGTGGTGCTGTCGGGGCGGAAGCTGGGGATGTCGACGTCCAGGTCGTCGCCGTTCGGCACCGCTGTGAACTCGATGGGCCCCAGCAGCTCGCCTATGCGGTCCCTCGTAAGGTCGGTACCCAGAATCCCGTTCACCCGCCCGGTTCGCACCAGGATGGTCTCCCGCTCCGGGGTGTTCCCCCTGGCGTCGACCATTCCGGGAGCCAGGGTGGCGCCCGTGTCGGCCAGCAGTTCGGCGAACCTGCGCATCGCAAGGTCGGCCACCTCGGGGTCGGCGCCCTTCTCGAAGCGGGCCGAGGCCTCACTGCGCAGCCCCAGGCGGCGGGCCGAGGCGGCGATCGACGCGGGATCCCACCAGGCCATCTCGAGTGCCACCGACGTGGTGTCCCCGCCGATCTCGGTCGACGCCCCTCCCATGACCCCGGCGATTCCGACCACCATGTCGTCGGAGTCGGCGACCACACCGTCGGCGGAGGTGAGCGCGCGCGTGACCCCGTCGAGGGTCTCGATGGTCTCGCCGTCGACGGCCCGACGGACTCTGAAGCCCGCTCCGGCCAACTTGGCGAGGTCGTAGGTGTGGCTGGGCTGGCCCAACTCCAGCATCACGTAGTTGGACACGTCCACGACGCTGTTGATCGGACGCATCCCCAGTGCCGTCAGCCGGTTGGCCAGCCACCTCGGCGACGCCTGGATGCCCACCCCGTCGAGCACCCTGACGGCGAAGCGACCGCACAGGTCCGGGTCCAGGATCTCGACCGACAACCTGTCCGTAGCGTCGAGTCCGGTCTCGGCCACAGCCGGCTCGGGCAGCGAGAAGGGTGCGCCCTGTCTGGCCGCCAGGTCGCGGGCGACGCCGGCGACCGACATGGCGTCAGGGCGGTTCGGGTTGACCTCGATGTCGAAGAGCACGTCGGCCCCCATTTCGAGGGCCTCAGCCAGGGGCAGCCCCGGGGCGTGATCGCCGTCCAGCACGAGGATGCCCTCGCCGTCGTCGCCGAGGCCGATCTCGACGGGTGAGCAGAGCATGCCGTTGGACCATTCGCCCCGCATCCTGCGGCGAGCGATCTCCATGCCGTCGGGCATCACGCAGCCCAGGGTCGCCAGGGGGACCAGGTCGCCCACGGACATGTTGAACGCCCCACAACAGACCTGCAACGCCTCGCCGTCACCCGCATCCACGTCCACGATCTGGATCCGGTCGGCGTCGGGATGGGGTCGCAGGCCCAGCACCCTCGCCACCACGATGCCGCCAAGGCCCTCACCGATCGGCTTGATCGACTCGACGGCCAGGCCCAGGCCGCTCAATTGCTCACCGAGGTCCGCCGGGTCGCCCTCGATGGGTGCGAATTCCCTCAGCCAGGAGAGGAGGACCTTCATGGGGTGCGGGGGGTAAGCAGGGTCATCGGCAGGGCCTCAGAACTGTGACAGGAAGCGGTGGTCGTTGCGGAACAGCTCACGCAGGTCGTCGATGCCGTGACGCATCAGGGCCAGCCGATCCAGGCCGAAGCCGAAGGCGAAGCCCGACCACTCCTCCGGGTCCAGGCCGCCGGCCCGCAGCACGTTGGGGTGGACCATGCCGCAGCCGCCCAACTCCAGCCAACTGCCGTCGGGGCGGCGGATGTCGAACTCTGCCGACGGTTCCGTGAACGGGAAGTAGGAGGGCCGCAGCCGAGAGGTGAAGCCGGCTCCGAAATAGGCGGTGGTGAAGGCCTCGAGCGTTCCCGCCAGGTCGCCGAAGGTGATGTCCCGGTCGATCACCAGGGCCTCGATCTGGTGGAAGACCGGCATGTGGGTGGCGTCGGCCGTGTCGCTGCGGAACACCCTGCCCGGCATGATCGAGTAGATGGGCGGCTCCTCGGTCTCCATCACCCTGATCTGGACCGGCGAGGTGTGGGTGCGGAGGAGGGTGCTGAGGGGATCGCCGTAGTCGACGTAGAGCGTGTCGTACATGTCGCGTGCGGGGTGGCCCGGCGGAAAGTTGAGGGCACCGAAGTTGTGCCACTCGTCCTCGATCTCAGGACCCTCGGCGACCGTGTAGCCCATTCCCACGAAGAGGTCCTCGAGCCGCTCCCAGGTCTGGGTGACGACGTGGCGGTGGCCCAGTCGTCGGCCCCGATCAAGTTCGGTGAGGTCCATGCGCTCGGCTTCCAGCCGGACTGTGCGTTCACCGGCCTCCAGTTCCACGCGGCGACCTTCCAGAAGGCCCTCTAGCGCCGCCCGGGCGTCGTTCAGGCGTGATCCCGCCTCGCGACGCCGATCAGGGTCCAGGTCGCCGAGGCCGCGCCTGGCCTCCGTGACCACCGACTTCCTCCCCAGGAGCTCGGTGTCGAGGGCTCCGAGGGCGTCGAGGTCGGCTGCCTCGGCGATCAGGGCGGAGGCATCGGCGAGATGCTGGTCGAGGTCCAGGTCCATCAGGGGTCAGTCAAAGCCGTCTGCGGCAACTCGGCGGCGGACCAACGCAGACTAGGGCGCCCGTGCCCGGGGCCGGGGACAGAAACCGCGGATCCGTTCAACTGGAGCCACCCCGCCTCAGGCCGTAGAGGGCCACGGCACCCGCGGCCGCCACGTTCAGCGACTCGAGGGCGCCGACGGTGGGGATGCTCAGCCTGCCGTCGCAGGCCCCGACCACCTCGGACGGCAGCCCCCGGGGCTCGTTCCCCAGGACCAGTGCCACCGGTGCCACGGTCGGCACCTCCTCGGGCGGCAGCCCCCCCGACGTCACCATCGCCCAGCAGGCGTAGCCGGCCGGGACGAGTTCCCCGAGGGTCGTGGCGACCGCGCCGTCACCTGTGACCACGGCGAACGGAACCCGGAACGTGGAACCGGCTGCCGAGCGGACGACCTTGGGGTTGTAGGGGTCGACACCACCGGCGAACACCACCCCGGCGGTACCGAAGGCCTCAGCGGACCGGACGAGGGCACCGGCGTTGCCGGGGTCGGCGACCCCTGCCAACACCAGGAGCGTGCCGCCGGTCGCCGCCAGGGCATCGATCCCGACATCGTGGTCCGCCAACTCGGCGAGCGCCGGCTGGGCTGACCGGGTGCTGGAGATGCCGTCGAAGACCCGGTCGTCCACGAGCCCGCACGGCACCCCGGCCGCCTCGGCGATCTCCACGATCTCGTGGCCTGCCGCCGACACCGGCACCAGGAGTTGTTCCACCCGGAGCCCTGCGCGGATCGCCTGGTGGACGAGCATCGGCCCCTCCACGACATAGCGGTGCTCAGACCGTCTCAGGTCGCGATCGCGTACCAGGCGGCGCATCCGCTGGACGCGCTGGTTGCGGCCAGCCAACTCTGCCGTCACCGCGGGCGCCTCTCCATGGATTCGACCCATACCACCTGCCCCCACCACCTGGGCGGCTCGGACACCCGGGCGGTTCAGGCCGGGGCGGCCTCGGCGGCTCCCGCCACCTCGACCAGCGCCGTGAACGCCTCAGGGTCGGTCACGGCCAGGTCCGCCAGCACCT
>DQOF01000081.1 GCA_015658775.1 Acidimicrobiia bacterium
CGCACCACTGCCAGATGGCTCCGCGCCCCGCGCATGCGCAGCAGGACGTCGTCGAGCAGTTCCTCCGGCGCCACCACGAGCATCCTGCGTATCAACTCCAGCGGAACCGGATCGTCCTGGGCCTCCGGCGGCAGGCGGAGGAGGTCCTTCACATGGAACATGCCGAGCAGGTCGTCACCGCCGGCGGCGGCGACCGGCAGGCGCGAACGACCGCTCGCCACGATCACCTCCTCGATCTCGGCCAGGGTCATACGCCTCCCGACGGTGACCACCGCTCTCCTGGGGACCATGACGGAGGCCACCGTGCGACTGCCCAGGTCGATGGCCCCGGCCAGCAGGCCGTGTTCGGACTCCTCGATGAATCCAGCCCGACGGGAGGCGTCGATCATGGTCGAGAGCTCAGGGGCACCGATCGCATGCTCGATCTCGTCGACCGGGGTGTAGCCGAACGGCCGCACTGCGAGGCCTGCCAGGCGGTCGAGCACCCAGATCGCCGGTCGCAGGACCGCCACGACCACGTTGTGGACCGGCGCCAGGCGACGCAGGGTGCGCTCGGGCTCGGCTATGGCCACATTCTTGGGAACCAGCTCGCCCAGCAGCATCTGGAGCACCGCCGCGGTGCCGAGCGCCAGGAGCCAGCCCACCGTCTCGGTGACACCGCTGGGCATCTGCAGACGATCCAGCGCCGGTGCCACGAGATCCCCGATGGAAGGCTCGGCCAGGATGCCGAGGAGCACGCTGGAGACGGTGATTCCCAACTGCGCACCTGAGAGTTGCCGGCGCAGGTCGCTGCGCGCCCGGAGGGCCAGGACGGCGCCACGGTCACCCCCCTCGGCCGCCTCCTCCAGCAGGTGTGTGCGGCTGGCCACCAGCGCAAACTCGGTGGCCACGAACACGGCGTTCACCGCTATCAGCAACCCACCTGCGAGCAGCGCCAGGGCGATCACCGTTCCGGCCGCTCCCTGTCGGAGGATGGTGCCGGAGCCGCCACCCTCAGTGTGGCGATCCGGAGGTCGGCGACTGCCACCACCTCGACCCGCCAACCCCCCTCGACCACGATCTCGCCGGGTTCGGGCAAGTGGCCCAGCCGGGCAAGCACGAAGCCGGCCAGAGTCTCGTACGGACCCTCGGGAGCCCGGAACCCCGTGGCGTCGTAGGCCTCGTCCAGGTGCAACCCGCCCGGGACGATGGTGTTCCCCGGCTCGTCGACACTCGTGAGGGTGGCTGGCCGGTCATGCTCGTCGTCGATCATGCCGACTATCTCCTCGAGCAGGTCCTCCATCGTGATGATCCCCGCCGTGCCACCGTGCTCGTCCACCACCACGGCCAACTGCCTGTGGCTTTCCCGCATGTCGTCCAGAAGGTCGTCGAGGGACCGGGTCTCGGGCACAGCCAACACATCGTCCATGAGGTCGTGTACTGGCACGCCGGGCCGCTCGCCCGCCGACAGCCGGTAGACCGACTTCACGTGGACCACGCCGACGATGTCGTCCAGATCAGATCCGAAGACGGGGAACCGCGAGTGTCCCGTTGCAGCGCAGCGGGCGATGAGCTCCGCCGTCAGATCATCCTGTTGAAGCGCATTCACGACGACGCGCGGCACCAGCGCATCCGCAGCCGTCTTCTCACCGAAACGGATCGAGCGTGTGAGAAGGGTGACCTCATCGGCGTCCAACCCGCCAGTTCCCGAGGACGTCCTGATCACCGCCTCCAACTCGTCGAGCGTGTGGGATGCCCCGAGCTCCTCCCTCGGTTGGATTCCCAGGCTGCGTACCAGCGCATTGGCCGAGCGGTTGAGCAGGATCACCAGCGGACGGGTCACCACCCCGTAGAGGGCGACGGCGGGAGCCAGCCGCCGGGCGGTCCGCCCCGGTGCTGCCAGGGCGATGTACTTCGGCACCTGCTCACCGAACACCAGGTGCAGGACGGTCGCCATCACCACGGCGAGCACCAGGCTGAACCCGGTCGAATGCGCCGTACCCGTCAGGAGGCGGGCAACGGTGGGCTCGGCGACGAAGCCGAGCAGCAACGCCGACACTGTTATCCCGAACTGTGCGCCCGAGAGGTGCGTGGTCAGGCGCCTCAACAGGCGGCGGACCCTCACATCAGGCGCGCTGCCGGCCTCGGCTGCCGCCTCCACGCGGGCCCGGTCGACGGCGACAAGGCTGAACTCCGCTGCCACGAAGCCGGCGTTGGCGAGGAGGAGGGCGACAATGGCCAAGACGCCCGGGAGAGTCGACATCGGACCACCGATCCTACTGACCGGCGATCTGACCGGCGATCCACCCACGGCCCGATGCCAAGCCGGGACACCCCTGTGGGTACCTTCGCCCCATGACCGACGAGCCGTCCCGCCACGAGGACGGTGCCCCGGACACCCCGGGCCCCATTGCCATGTCAGCGGCCCGGTCCGCATCGCGTCTCGCAGGGCAGGTGACGGTCCGGTTGACGGACACAGACCTGAGCCTCCCGCAGTACAGGGTGCTGGCATATCTGGACGAGGGCGGCCTGGCGCCGTCCGACCTTGCCGGCCGGCTGGCCATCAGCCGCCCGTCGGTTACCGCCCTCATGGACGGCCTTGTGTGTCGTGACTTCGTCGAGCGACGGCGGGACCCTGACGACGGGCGTCGCGTAACTCATCACCTCACCGAAAGCGGCAGCTCCGCCCTCGAGGTCGCCGACGTCGCCGTGGCCTCCCGCCTGGTGGAGATCGGCAAATTCCTCTCTCCCGAGGACGCGGCGATCGCCGTGCGCGGCTTGGACCTGGTGGGTGAGGCCCTCCTGGCCGAGCGCCGCTCCAACGGCCTCGTGTGAGGCGGTCTACCGGCACAAGCGCCCGCGTGGTCGACCACCCGGTGGTCACGGGGTGACGACTCTCGAGATCGTGCTCGCCACGATCACCTACACGATCGGCAGCACGCTGCAGGGGGTGCTGGGGTTCGGCGCCAACATGTTCGCCGTCCCGATCCTGGCGCTGATCAACCCCGACTTCATCCCCGGACCGGTGCTGGTGGTGAATCCGCTCATGGCCGGGATCTTCACCTGGCGGGAGCGCGGTGAGGTCAACCGACACGATCTGGCGTGGATGATCACCGGTCGTCTGCCCGGGGTGGCCGTGGGAGTCGTCGCCCTTCAGATGGTCTCCGGAGACCAGCTCGGGATGCTGTTCGGAGTGCTGCTGCTTCTCGCCGTCGGGCTCAAGGCGAGCGGCATCCACGCCGGCCGCAACCACAGGACCCTCATGGCGGCAGGGAGCCTCAGCGGCTTCATGGGAACGACGGTCGGGGTCGGCGGCCCACCGATAGCACTGCTCTACCACGACGTGCCGGGCTCGGTACTCCGAGCCACGATGTCGCCCTACTTCATGATAGGCACGACCATCTCGGTGACCGCCCTGGCGCTGACAGGCCAGTTCGACCTCGATGACCTGGTCGTCTCGGCCTGGCTGGTACCGGGTGTCCTGGCGGGAGTGGTGGTCTCCCACCGACTGAGGGGGCTCCTCGACGGGGAATGGGTGGCGCCGGCCGTGTACGCCTTCTCGTCCGCTGCAGCCATCGTCCTGCTGATCCGTTCCCTGGCCTGAACCCACCGGCACCGGCGCCCCTAGTGTCGATGTCGTGGATGCCCCGGTCCTGGAACTCTCAGCGGTCTCACGCACGGTCGACGGAACCGTGCTGGTCCGCGACGTCGACTGGCGGGTCGAACCCGGGCAGGACTGGGTGGTGCTCGGACCGAACGGCTCGGGAAAGAGCTCGCTCCTGCGAATCGCAGGACTGCACCTCCACCCTTCATCCGGTTCCGTGCGGGTGCTCGGCGAGAGCCTCGGCCGTACCGACGCCCGCGAGCTGCGTCGACGCATCGGGTACACCTCGGCAGCGCTGGCTGACTCCATCCGCCCCGGGTTGGCTGCCGTCGATGTCGTGATGACCGCCCGCCACGGCGCCCTCGAACCGTGGTGGCACACCTACTGCGACGCCGACCGGACACGCGCCCTGGACCTCCTGCAGCGGATCGGCTGTGCCGACAGGGCAGGTCATGCGTTCGGCACACTCTCGTCAGGGGAGCGCCAGAGGGTGCTCCTGGCCCGCACCCTCATGACCGATCCGGAACTCCTGCTGCTCGACGAGCCGACGGCGGGACTCGATCTTGTCGGCCGGGAGGAACTGGTCACGACCCTCGCGGACCTGGCTGCCGATCCCTCAACCCCTCCGATGGTCCTGGTCACACACCATGTGGAGGAAATTCCCCGGGGATTCACCCACGTGCTCATCCTGGTCGCCGGACGCGTGGCCGCGGCCGGACCCCTGGACGTTGTGCTCACCGACCCCACCCTCTCGGCCTGCTTCGGCCTCGACCTGCAACTCGCCAGGGAGAAAGGCCGGTGGTCGGTGAGGGTCGACGGGAGTGCACCGTGACCGGACATCACATGTTGGTGGTGACTGGCGGCCCACCTCCCACAAACCCGGGCCCCCTCCCCCGACACGACCTCGTGATTGCCGCCGACAGCGGCGCCGAACACGCCCCCGCCCTCGGTTTGACCGTTGACGTCCTCGTGGGCGACATGGACTCTGTCGACCCCACCCTGCTGGCCGACCTGGAGACCGCCGGCTGCCGTATCGAACGCCACCCGGTCGACAAGGACGAGACCGACCTCGAGTTGGCACTGGGTGCTGCGATCCGGCTCGGGGCGGCGTCGGTGACCGTCATCACCAGCGCCGGTGGGCGACCCGACCACGCCATGATCAACGCGTTGACCGCCTCAGCCGATCGTTGGGCAGACCTGCTGATCGACCTGCGGATCGACTCCTCCCGGGCGTGGGTGGTCCATGACCGGCTGGACCTGGACCTGCCGGTGGGAACGACCGTAAGCCTGCTGGCGGTGGGAGGGCCTGCCTCCGGGATCACCACGACAGGCCTACGCTGGCAACTCGTCGATGCCGACCTCACCCCCGGTGTCGGGCTGGGCATGAGCAACGAGGTGGGTGGATCGCAGGCCTCAATCAGGGTCGTGAGCGGGACCCTGCTGGTGATCGTGCCCTGACGGGTCTGGCCGATTGGACCATCGGTCCTCGGCATGGATCGACAGGCCTGTTCTAGGACCGCCGGATGGGGCGGAGCGCGTGCACGGGGACATTGCTCGCTTCGCACAGGCCCAGACAGGATCAGGCATCCACTGCTACGGCTCATTCGCCCTCGAGTCGAATGGACTCCAGGCCTCGAGCGACCGGTTCCTCATCGAGGTCGTCGACGACGACACCCTTCGGATCGAACGCCAGACCGGCAACTGCTCCGGTAGCCCCGCCTTCTCTTCACCCTTTGAGTACCGGCGCTCCTGACACGCCTGACTGCGCCCAACATGCCCGCCCTCAGCGGTTGGTGGCCAGCCGGATGAGCCGGTCGGCGTCGAGGGGCAGCAAAGTCTTCTCACGCGGCGGTGGCTCGCCGTGGGCGATCAGCGTGACCGCGACCTGACGCACCCGGTCGACGCCTATGAAGCCGTGGACCCCGCGGAACACCACCGCCCGCGCCTCGGCGGTCCACAACAGCCAGGCGGTGAGCAGCGGCACCTGCACCAGAACGGGCGAACCCGGACCGCTTGTCTCGGTGGTGACGACGATCGGCGGCCTCCTGGCGCTCCACGTCCTGAGGTTGCGGAGGAACGCGTCGGCGTCGACACCGATCCTGTCGGCCAGGTCCCGCATGGCTCCGTCGGCCTGGACGAACCCGAGGGCAGAAGGACCGTCGGCGGCGGCACGCACCAGGCACCCCCACCGTCCCCGGACCTCTGCGCCCCGCAGGCCGAACGCCGCGCTCAGGTTCGCGGGATCGACGAACGCCTCGACCAGCGGCCGGCGCACAGCAGCCCCCAACAGGTCTCCTCGGGTACAGGCGCCGAAATCGACGGCCGCCCGAAGGCGACGAAGCGCTTCGCGACGATGTTGGAGGACGTCGGAGCCACCCACGGGGCAATCCTACGAGTACCGATCTTCCCGGGGCCGCACCCCAACCTCCCGCGACCGGCAGGAGTGGAGCGTGATAGACCCAAACCGGCGACTCTTCACGGAGGAGTAGTGGGGTCGCACCTCGGCACCACAAACAAGGCACCGGCACTTCCACTGGGAATGTGAACCCGGATACGGCTCCAGTGGCTCCAGGCCGACGTCGAGCATCACCTGACGGGCTTCAGCGTCGGGTATCCGTGGCGGCACGAGTCGACGGTAGCCCTCGATTCCCGGATTGAACTCCGGAGGTACGTGTAACACGGCGGGGCACCCATGCATACTGCCGGCGCATGTCGGTGATCTACGCGGTGCTCACGTCATTCTCAATTGGATTGAGCGACTTCTTCGCGTCCAGCATCACGAAGCGCACGAGTCCCAACGAAGTCACTTCCGCGACGCTGCTCGCCGGCGTTGTGGTAATGGCAGTCGCCGTCGTGTTCTGGTCTGGCGACCCCACAACCTCCGACCTGCTGTACGGGGCTTTCGCCGGGGCCGCTAACGGTGTCGGCATTTTGTTGTATTTCGTCGCGTTTTCCCGCGGATCTTTGCGCTCTACGGCTCCGACTGCAGCGGTGGTGATGTCGGGCATCCCGGTGTTGTGGGATGTTCTCGTTTTGGGCGCCTCGCTGTCGACCGTCACGTCGATAGGGCTCTCGATAGGCGTTGTGGCCATTGCGTTGTCGTCATACGGAGGTGGAAATCCTGATAGCGGGCCGGCCGGGGTCGTCACGGCGGTCTTGGCCGGGGTCGTATTCGGCACCTTGTTAATCCTGCTCAGTTACATCGGGGACGATGCTGGCGGATCACCTCTGTTACTCCAACGCGTCGTGGCTTTTCTCATCGCGATCTCAGTTACTCGCGCTACCGGACCCCGGATCTTTCCGAGCAAGCGAACCGACTTCATCGTTTCTTTCTTCGGGGTCGGCCTATTTGCGATTGCAGCGGTAATCCTGTTCGTTCTGGCCCTCAGGGAAGGCAACCTCGCCGTGGCGAGCGTCGTAGGCTCGCAGTATGCAGCGGTGGCGGTGATCCTCGGTGTGGTGGTGCGCGGTCAGAGAATGCGGTGGTGGCAGGGGCTGGGACTTGCCGGGTCAAGCCTCGCGGTTGCCCTAATCGTGATTGGATGAGGTGTAGGGGACTGAACGGAGGCCCAGTGGTCCGCCAAAGGTCGGAAAGAGCCTCTTTGGGTTGGAACTA
>DQOF01000142.1 GCA_015658775.1 Acidimicrobiia bacterium
ATGCCGCCTCCGAGGCCCGTGGCGAGGAGGTCCCCTACGGTGCCGGCGTCGGGCTGCTGCGGGACATGTTCGTGACCGAGACCATGGCCGAGGCTGAGCGCCTGGCGGGCGACGGCATCCTGAGGTACATGGAGTGGGTCTGCCACTTCCGGGGACTCGGCAACCACCTCTATCCCGGTGAGGACCTGCCTGCGACGGGGAACAGGCTGGACCTGCTCACATACGAATGGCTGCACCCCCGCAACATGCTGTTCGGAACGGCCGAGTACGTGGCCGAGAAGATCCACGAGATGGAGGAGAAGTTGGACCTGCGAACGCTGCTGCTGTGGTCCAGCTTCCCGGGCGTGCCCCACGAGGCGGTGAGGGACAGCATCACCATGTTCACCGAGCAGGTCATGCCCCTGTTCGTCTCCAAACCGACAACCGTGGAGGATGCCTGATGGCCCTCGAACTGCGAAAGCTCGTGACCCACACCGAGGAAGTGCACATCGAGGGTGGCAGGACAGCCGATCCGCCACTGCGGCTGTTCGGTGTGGCGGGGGTGATCACCAACCCGTGGGCGGGACAGGGGTTCGTGGACGACCTCCGCCCCACGATCCTGGAGGCCGCTCCCGACCTGGGCGGGATTCTCGTACCCCGACTGGTCGAAATGGCCGGCGGCGGCGACGCGATCGAGGCCTACGGCAAGGCGGCCATGGTCGGTACCAGCGGTGAGATCGAACACGGCTCGGCGTTGATCCACACCCTGCGCTTCGGCAACGTGTTCCGTGACGCAGTCGGAGGCACCTCCTACCTGTCGTTCACCAACTCCCGGGGTGGCCCCGGCGCCACGATCTCGATCCCGATGATGCACAAGTCCGACCCGGGTTGGCGCTCGCACTACCTCACGCTGGAGATGACGGTGGCCGACGCTCCTGCACCGGACGAGATCGTGGTCGCCATAGGTGCGTCGGTGGGTGGGCGTCCCCACCACCGGATCGGCAACCGCTACTCCGACATGGAGGAGATGGGGCTGACGGCGGAGTGAACGACGCGACCTTCATACGCGCCGAGGGCGAGGGCCGCCCGCTGGTCCTGGTCCACGGCGTCGGCCTGGACCACGGAATGTGGGACCCGGTGATGGGATACCTCACCGACTCACGCCGCGTCATCTGCTACGACCTGATCGGACACGGCCGCACACCCGACCAGCCGGGCCTCCGCTCGATCCGGGACTTCGTGGCGCAACTTGTCGGCGTGCTGGACTCATGCGGACTGGAGAGCGCCGACATAGCAGGCCTCTCCCTGGGCGGCCTTATCACGGTGGGAATGGCCGCCCGACACCCGGACCGCGTCGGCAGGATCGCGCTTCTCAACACGGCCTTCCGGCGCAACGCGGAACAGCAGGCTTCGATCCGGCGCCGTCTGGCATTGGCCGGGGAGGAAGGCCTGGCCACTATGGCGGACATGGCCGTGGACCGGTGGTTCACAGCCGCATGGCAGGCCGAACACCCGGAGCAGGTCGAGGCGGTACGGCAGCGGCTCGCCGGCAACGACCCCGACTCCTACTTGAAGGCCTATCAGGTGTTCGTCGACGGCGACCCCGGCATGCCCGGGGGAGCGGCACTCATCGACGCACCGACGCTCGCCATGACCGGGGAACTGGACCCGGGCTCCACGCCTGCCATGAGCGTCGCCATGGCCCGGGAGATTCCCAACGGACAGGCTCGTATCCTGATCGGTCTGCACCACCTCCCACCGATAGAGGCGCCCTGTACCTTCGCCGAATCCCTTCTAGATTTCCTCGACCAGGAGGCCGCCCGTTGACCAACTACCAGATGTACATCGACGGCGGGTTCTGTGACGCCTCCGACGGTGGTCGGTTCGACTCGATCAACCCGGCCACCGGCAAGGTGTGGGCCACTGCCCCTGCGGCCACCGAGGCAGACGTGGATCGGGCCGTGACCGCGGCGAGGCGGGCCATGGACGAGGGCGAATGGTCCGAGATGACCGCCACCGGTCGCGGTCGGCTCCTGTTCGAGCTGGCCGACCTGATGGCTGAGAACTCGGAACACCTGGGCTCCATAGAGACCACCGACAGCGGCAAGCTGGCGGTCGAGACACGAGGCCAGTCGGCATACGTGGCCGAGTACTACCGGTACTACGCGGGCCTGGCCGACAAGATCCAGGGCAGCACGCTCCCAATGGACAAGCCTGACATGCACGTGTTCACCACCCGTGAGCCGATCGGAGTGGTCGCGGGGATCGTGCCGTGGAACGCCGAGATGCTGCTGACGGCCACCAAGGCTGCACCGGCCCTTGCCGCAGGCAACGCCGTGGTGATCAAGTCGTCCGAAGACGCCCCTGCGCCTGTCCTGGAGTTCGCCAAGCTCGTCGACCGGGTGGGCTTCCCGGACGGCGTCTTCAACCTCATAACCGGCTTCGGCGAGCCGTGCGGCCGAGCTCTGACCAGCCATCCGCTGGTGAGCCGCGTGGCGTTCACCGGCGGTGTCGACGCGGCCCGCAAGGTGGTTGCCAACACGGCTGGCAATTTCGCCCACCTGTCGCTCGAACTGGGGGGCAAGTCACCGATACTGGTCTTCAACGATGCAGACCTCGAGGGCGCCGTCAACGGTGCGATAGCCGGGAACTTCGGAGCCACCGGGCAGAGTTGTGTGGCCGGCTCGAGGGTCTTGGTGCAGGCCAGCATCCACGACGACTTCATCAGGGAGACGGTAAAGCGGGCCGAGGCCGTCCGGATCGGAGATCCCCTCGACGAGTCGACCCAGATGGGACCCCTGGCCACCGAGGCCCAGCGGGACCGGATCGAGGCGGTCGTCGCCGAGTCCCTAGATCAGGGGGCGGTCCTGCACACCGGCGGCAGGAGGCCCGGGGGCTTCGACGCGGGTTGGTACTACGAGCCCACGATCCTGGGCTGTCCCAGCCAGGCCATTCGCAGCACGAGGGTGGAGTTGTTCGGCCCCGTGATGTCGGTGATCCCGTTCGGAACCGAGGATGAAGGCGTCGCCCTGGCCAACGACACCGAGTTCGGTTTGGGGGCGGGCGTGTTCACTCGGGACGTGGCCAGAGCACACCGTGTGGCCGGGGCGATCCGCTCCGGCATCGTCTGGGTGAACACCTACAGGGCGATCTCTCCCATCGCCCCCTTCGGCGGGTTCGGCCAGAGCGGCTACGGACGCGAGTCCGGCATCGACGCCATCTACGAGTACACGCGGACCAAGAGCGTGTGGATAAACACGTCCACACAGCCCATGGCCAACCCGTTCGTGATGCGATGACGGCACAGGCCGGCTACCAGCCCGCCCGAGCCGATCCGGATGCCACCCCTCTACTCGTGGCCACCGCGACCCGTGGCGACCCTGCGGTGGATCGCCACAGGCCTGCTCTTCCCCTGGGGGCTGCTCTTCATCGGCCTCGCCGTGCTGTCGTGGAACCTCCTGACACCGTCGATGGGCCAGATGCGCTCCCTGTCGCCGGGTTGGATGGCACTCATCTGGCTCCGCAACGCCACCCTTCTCGGACTGGTGGCAGGCGGGCTGCACTGGTGGCTCTACGTGCGACGGGTGCAGGGGGCCGGGTACAAGTACAACGCACGCTGGCCGTCGACCGACAGTCGCAAGTTCCTCTGGCGCAACCAGGTGCGGGACAACGTGTTCTGGAGCCTCGTGAGTGGCTGCACAGTCTGGTCCTCCTATGAGGCGCTGACGATGTGGATGTACGCCAACGACCGGATTCCTCAGGTGGGGTGGGGTAGCGCCCCCGTGTACCTGTCCGTCATGCTCCTGGCGGTCTTCTTCTGGGCGACCATCCACTTCTACCTGAACCACCGGCTGCTCCACTGGAAGCCGCTGTACCGGGCAGCCCACGAGCTGCACCACCGCAACACCAACACCGGACCGTGGACCGGGATCTCGATGCACCCCCTGGAGCACGTCATCTACTTCTCCCTGTTCCTCCTCTGGTGGGTGGTGCCGGTCCATCCGGTCATCGTGATCATGACCGGCTTCTACAACGGCATCAGCCCGGCGGTATCCCACTCCGGGTTCGATCGGGTGCTGCTGAGCGGGCGGGCCCGCATAGCCGCCGGCGACCAATTCCACCACCTGCACCACCGGTACTTCGAGGTCAACTACGGAAACACGCCGACACCGATCGACAGGCTGTTCGGCACGTGGCACGACGGCACCCCGGAGGCCCAGGAGGCGATGAGGTCACGTAGGCGGGCCTACCAGCACTGAGCAGCGCTACTGCGTGGTCGGACCAACCGGGCCCGGTTGGCAACCGCCATCGCCGGTGGGCCACGCTGGTCCTATGGGCGATACAACCGACGATGCCGTCATCGGCCGCACAACGAGCGAGTCCACTCCCTGGTGGCCGGATCCGGTCCTGCCGGGTGAGGGCACCCCGAACATCATTGTCGTCCTTCTGGATGACACCGGATTCGCGCACCTCGGGTGCTATGGCGGGCTCATCGACACACCCAACTTCGATCGGCTGGCCGAACGGGGCCTCCGCTACACCAACTTCCACACCACGGCACTCTGCTCGCCGACCCGGGCCTGCCTCCTGACAGGCAGGAACCACCACTCGGTCGGTATGCGGGCGCTGGCCAACTTCGACACCGGCTACCCCAACATGCGGGGCCGGATCGCCAGGTCTGCCGGGACGATGGCCGAGATGCTCGGCGGGGAGGGCTTCGCCACCTGGGCGGTGGGGAAGTGGCACCTCACCCCCATGAGGGAGGCCTCAGCCGTCGGGCCGTTCGGCGACTGGCCGCTGCAGCGGGGATTCGACCGCTACTACGGGTTCATGCAGGGAGAGACCGACCAGTTCCATCCCGAGCTCTACGAGGACAACCGGCTCGTCGATGTGCCCCGCACGCCCGAGGACGGCTATCACGTCTCCGAGGACCTCGTGGACCACGCCATCGACCTGGTGCGCACCCAGCACACGATGGTTCCCGAGAGGCCCTTCTTCCTGTACCTGGCCTTCGGTGCCACACACGCCCCGCACCAGGCGCCCGACGACTACCTGCAGAAGTGGCGGGGCCGGTTCGACGACGGCTGGGACGTCTGCCGCCGGCGGGTCTACGAGCGTCAACTGGAGATGGGGATAATCCCACCCGGCACCGACCTCTCGCCACGGAACCCGGGCGTCGAGGCATGGGTCGACCTCTCCGCCGACGAGCAGACCCTGGCCTGCCGACTCCAGGAGGCGTTCGCCGCCATGCTGGACCACACCGATGCACAGCTGGGCCGGCTCCTGGACAGTCTGGACGACATGGGAATCGCCGATGACACGATCATCGTGGCCCTGAGCGACAACGGCGCCTCGCAGGAGGGGCGGGCCACCGGCGTCCTAGACACCTTCCGGCACTTCAACGGCATCGACCAGCCGCTGGACGAGGCCATGGACCGGCTGGATGCCATAGGGACCCGTACCTCCAACACCAACTATCCGTGGGGGTGGGCCCAGGTCGGGAACTCCCCCGGCAAGCGCTACAAGCAGAACACCCACAGCGGTGGTGTGCGCGATCCCCTGATCGTGTCATGGAGCGGAGGAATCGACCCGGCGGTCCAGGGCCAGATCCGGACGCAGTTCCACCATGTCATCGACCTAGCGCCGACGCTGCTGGACCTGGTCGGCGTAGCCGCCCCGGAGGAGATCGCCGGCGTGGCCCAGCAGCCCATCGAGGGCACCAGCCTGGCCTACACCTTCGAGGCGGACGCCGTGGATGCCGCCGCCGTGCCCAGCCGGAAGGCGAGCCAGTACTTCGAGATGTTCGGGCATCGGGGCATCTGGTCCGACGGGTGGAAGGCCGTGGCCTACCACCCACCCGACACCGCGCTGGATGACGATGTCTGGGAGTTGTACAACCTGGCCGAGGACTTCTCGGAGTGCCACGACCTGGCCGAGGCAGAGCCGGAGCGGCTCCGGGGAATGATCGACCTGTTCTGGTCCGAGGCAGAGCGGTACGGGGTGCTCCCGATCATGGACCGCACCGGCAACCTGTTCGCCGGCCATGTCACCCCCGGAACGCCCCGGAACCGCGACCGGTTCGTCTACCTGCCACCGACCCCGCGGGTCCCCCCGGATGCCGCCCCGGCGCTGGGATCACGGAACTGGGAGATGCGTTTCGAGGTCGAGCGGCCGACCGGTTCGGAGGGCGGCGTTTTGCTGGCGTTCGGCACGGTGAACAACGGCCTGGTGGCCTTCATCGACGGCGGGGGCCACCTGGTGTACGACCACAACGCCTACAGCAACCACACGGTGGTCCGGTCACCTCAGCCGGTTCCTGCGGGCCTCTGCGTCCTGGAGGTACACCAGGAGCGGGTCCGCCGCGGGCCGGGTCGGGCCCGGCTGTACGTCGACGGAGTTCCGAGCGGTGCCGTCATGATTCCTGAGATCCCGACCATGATCTCGCCGGTCGGCATGGACCTGGGCCGGAACCCGACCGGCGTCGCCGGGGACTACGAGGCGCCATTCGAGTTCGCCGGCCGGCTGATCCGGGTCGACGTGGCCACCTCACGGGCCTTTCGGGACGACGAGGAGGCGGCCATCGAGCTGGCCGCCGCCGAGCAGATGCAGTGAGGGGCTCGTGGCCACCGGTGACCTGACGGGCCGGACCGTCGAGTTGCTCCAGGCCCTCATCAGGAACGCATGCGTCAACGACGGCACGCCCGAGTCGGGCCAGGAGGTCCGCAACGCCGACCTGCTCCAGTCCTACCTTGAGGGCTCCGGCCTCGCCATCCAGAGGTACGAGCCCACGCCGGGGCGGGTCTCCCTGGTTGCCCGGATCGAGGGCACGGATCCCTCGGCGCCATCGCTCTGCCTGATGGGCCACACCGACGTCGTCCCGGTCAGCCCCGACGGCTGGAGCCGCGACCCGTTCGGCGGAGAACTGGTCGACGGTGAGGTCTGGGGGCGTGGAGCGGTGGACATGTTGAACCTGACCGCGGCGCAGGCGGTGGCGTTTCGACACCTGGCCGACCAGGGCTTCAGGCCACGGGGCGACCTCGTCTACTTCGCCGTCGCCGACGAGGAGTCGGGTAGCGCCCACGGGGCCCGGTGGATGGCCGACAACGCCGCCGATGCCATAAGAGCCGACTACGTGCTCACGGAGTCGGGCGGTATCCACTCCGGCTCGGAGGAGGCGCCGGCCATAAGCGTCCACGTGGCCGAGAAGGGCGTCGCATGGCGGCGTCTCACGGTCCGGGGCACACCCGGTCACGGGTCCATGCCGTTCCGTACGGACAACGCGCTGGTGAAGGCGGCGGCCGTCGTCCAGCGACTCGCCGACTACCGGCCACCCGCCCGCTTCAACGAGCTGTGGTTGGCACAGGTGGACGCCATGGACCTCCCGGAGGAGGCGCGCGTCCAACTGCTCGACGAGGACCGGATCGACGGCTTCCTAGCGGAGATGCCTAACCCCGGTGCCGCAGGCCACCTCCACGCCTGTTCCCACACCACCTTCTCGCCGAATGCGGTCGCCGGGCCGGGCAAGACCAACGTGATACCGAACCGCGTGGACATAGACGTGGACATCCGGACGATCCCCGGCGACGACGAGGCCGCCGTTGCGGCACATCTCCGTGAGGCCCTCGGAAACCTGGCCGACCATGTCGAGGTCGAGCCGCTCATGGACGACGCCTCCTCGAGCAGTCGGATCGACACGCCGCTCTGGGAGTCGCTGGAGCGGGCGGTGGCCAGGGCATATCCCAGCGGCCGCCTCAGCCCACAGTTCACGGTGGGGTTCACCGACGCTCGCATCTTCAGGGAGATGGGGTCGGTCGCATACGGAGCCGGCCTGTTCAGCCCGTCCGTGAACGGTGGCGAGTTCGCCCGGAGGTTCCACGGAAACGACGAACGGGTGGACGTCGAGTCGCTGCGCCTCTCGAGCGGGCTGTACCTCGACGTGTGCAGGGACCTGCTGGGATGACCTGGCAGTTCGACGCGGAGACGGCCGTCGAGTCGAGGGGTGACGGTCTCTGGACCACCAGGCTGAGCGACCGGTGGAACATCGGGGACAACCCCAACGGTGGCTACCTGGTGGCTGTGACCCTGCAGGCGCTCCGACAGCTCGGCCCACACCCGCACCCCGTGTCGGTGACGAGCCACTTCCTGCGACCCGGCACGGGTGACGCTCCGGGAGAGGTGAGGACCTCACTGGTCAGGTCCGGACGCTCGGTCACGACGGCTCGTGCCACCCTCGTGCAGGAAGGCAGGGAGCGGCTCGAGGTGCTCGCCTCATTCGGCGACCTGAGCGGCTCCACCGGACACTCCCACGAGCTGGTGATCGACCCTCCCGACATGCCCCCGCCGGAGGACTGCGCCGAGAGGTCCGGCCTGGAGCAGGGAGTCGAACTGCACATACAGAGCAGGATCGACATGCGGGTACGCCCCGACCTGTCCAGCGCCGGGTCGGGCGAGAGGGCCGAGACCCTGGGCTGGATCAGGTTCCGGGACGGTCGCGATCCGGACTCCCTGGGAGCGGTCCTGTTCGCCGACGCCTTTCCTCCGCCCATCTTCGGACTCCTCGGTCGGGTCGGCTGGGTTCCGACCATCGAGCTCACGGTTCATGTCAGGCGACGGCCCGCGCCGGGCTGGATGCTGGGCCGCTTCATGACCGACGACCTGCACGATGGCCGGATGATCGAAGACGGCTGGCTCTGGGACTCCTCCGGGGCCATGGTCGCCCGGTCCAGACAACTGGCCATTCTCCTGGAGGACTGACCGACGTACAGGGCTGCCCGGCAGGGCAGAGTGGTACTACCTGGGCGGCATGTGGATGCCGCCGTCCACCCGGATCGTCTCGCCGTTCATGTACGGGTTGGTTATGAGGTCCAGGACCATGAACGCCAGTTCCTCGCCGGTGCCGAGGCGCTTCGGGAACAGGACCGATTCCCCCAGGTGGGCCTTGAACCTGTCGCTCTCCTCGCCTTCCCCGTAGATGGGTGTGTCGATGAGCCCGGGTGCGATCGTGTTGACCCGGATGCCGACGGCCGAGAGGTCGCGGGCGATGGGCAGGGTCATCCCGACCACGCCGCCCTTGGATGCCGAGTATGCGCACTGGCCTATCTGACCGTCGAAGGCGGCCACAGACGCCATGTTGACCATGGAGCCCCTCTGACCGTCCGCGTCGACCGGTTCGGTCCGGGCCATGGCCGCTGCCGCCCGGCTGAGCATGTTGAAGGTTCCGATCAGGTTCACCCTGATCACGAACGAGAACTTCTCGAGGTCCATCGGGACGTTGTCGCGGGAGATCGTGCGGCCGGCGTAGCCGAGGCCGGCAGAGTTCACGAGGGCCCGCAGGGGACCCATCTCGGACGCCGCGGCAACAGCAGCGTCGGCGTCGTCGGGGATGGAGACGTCGCACCTCACGAAGAGGCCACCCAACTCGGACGCCACCGACCGGCCCCGTTCCTCGTTCAGGTCGGCGATCACCACACGGCTGCCGGCAGCGGCCAGCTGGCGTGCGCTGGCCTCGCCGATCCCCGAGGCGCCTCCGGTGACGATCGAGGAAGTGGCCACCAGGCTCATGCGCGGCATCGTGTCTCTCCTTCGTCGGGTCGGGGGGACGCTATCCGTTCGGAAGCAGCACGGTTCGGGCCTCGGCCCCGGCCTTCAGCGCGTCGAACGCGCTCTGGATGTCGTCCAGGCCGGTGGTGTTGGAGACCAACTCGTCCAACTTGAACATCCCCCGGAGGTAGAGGTCGGCGATGAGGCGGAAGTCCTTCCGGGGCCTGCCGCCTCCGGCACGGATGCCCAGGAGGCTCTTGTTCTGGTGCAGCGACTGGAAGTTGTAGGTCACGCTGGCGGTCAGGTCGGGCACGCCGACGGCACACGTGTTTCCACCAGCACGGGTCATGGAGATGGCGTCGGCCAGCAGTCTGGTGCTGCCCACGACCTCGAAGGCGTGGTTCACCCCGCCACCGCTCAACTCCTGGACAGCCCTCACGGCATCGAAGTCGTCACCCTCGGCCAGGATGAAGTCGGTGGCGCCGAAGTCGACCGCCATCCGCTCCTTGGCCGGAGCCCGGTCGATGGCGATGATCTGCGCCGCCCCGGCGAGCCTCGCCGCCTGGATCACGTTCAGGCCGACGCCACCGGCACCGATGACGGCGACGGTCTCGCCCGGACCGACCCGTGCCCTGTTGAACACGGCGCCTGCACCTGTCATTACACCGCAGCCGATCAGGGCCGCCGATGAGAACGGCACCTCGGTGGGGATGGGGACCGCCTGGTTCTCCATCACGATCGTCTCCTGGACGAAGGCACCCAGGTTGGCGAACTCGTACAGGGGTGTCCCGTTCTCCACATACGACTGCCGCATGCCGCCCAGGGCACCGCAGTTGCCGGGGTCTCCTCCCTCGCAGACGGCGCAGTGGCCGCAGTTGGCGAACGTGGAGAGGACCACGTGGTCACCGACCTTGCAGTAGCTCACGGCGGAGCCCACCTCGACCACCACGCCGGCGGCCTCGTGGCCGGGCACCAGCGGTGTCGGCATGTAGTACTTCCCGTGGACGCAGCTCAGGTCGCTGCCGCACACCCCGGCCGCCATTATCCGCACACGGACCTGCCGCGGGGTGAGGTCGGCGGCGTGCTCGATGTCGTTGGAGAACCTGACGAACTCCTCGCCGTTGCCCTCCTGGATGAGTCCCTGCATCGTGTCTGTGCTCCTGCCGCAGCCTGCCAACCGGCCTCCATCATGCTGCCTCTTCGTTCGTCGGGGCAACGTGTGGTGCCACACTGGGGGGGCATGCGCAGCCCCGGTCCAGCCCAGGACCGTTAGGGGAGGTCCCGCCGACGCCCTGCGGTTCCCGATCCGCATCAGGACGAGGGCACGCGCCGAAGACGTGGGAGGTCGGTGGGGTCCGGACGGAGTCCTCGCCGTGTCGGTGCAGGCACCAGCAGTCGACGGACGCGCGAACTCCTCCCTGGTCCGTGTCGTGGCCGGAGCCTTCGACGTACCCACCCGGACGGTCCGGATCGTCAGCGGTCATCGCCCCCGGCCCAAGGTCCTCGAGATCTCCGATCCGCCCGCCGACGCAGCTGCCCGCCTGGGTGACCTGCTGGACGCCTGACCGAAGCCTTCGGTTCCCACTGCCGCCGTGGACCTGACTACCGTGATCCGCATGAGCGACGACCAGCCTGAGGACCAGCGGATAGTGCAGACCTGGGAGACGCCCACCCATGCCGAGATCGTCGAGCTCACCAGGGCGCACGTGGCCGGCATGGAGGTGAGCGACGACGACATGGTGTGGGTACCGGCGGGGATGCACCATGTCCTGCTCCACACCATCGGCCGCAGGTCGGGCAACGAGCACAAGGTGGCCCTTCCGTACTGGAAGGACCCCGACGGACACCGGATCGTCGTCGGATCCTTCGCCGGCGCCGAGAAGGACCCGGCGTGGGTGTTGAACCTGCGGGACCGCGACGCCAACCCGCGGGTGAAAGTCAGGGTCCAGGGCGGGCTGTTCTGGTCGGACCACCAGATTCTGGAGGGCGCCGACCACGCCGACATCTGGGAGCGACTCTGCGCCGACAGGGCCTTCTACGCGCACTACCAGACCCTGACAGAGAGGCTCATTCCCCTCATCCGCCTCGTCGAGACCGAGGCCATCACGGGCTGAGGAGGACCTCAGCGGGTCCGGTCCGGGTATCGGGCCGGTACACCGTCAGGTCAGGCGACCCGGCGACAGTCGCAGTCCTGACGGTGGCGGGTCCACGCCGTCGGGATCGAAGAAGGGGCGCTCGCCCTTCACCGTGACCCTGTGCCCGTACCGCTCGTCCGGCCAGTAGTCCCAGATGGCGAAGTGCTGCACGCAGCGGTTGTCCCAGAGCGCTATGTCGTTCTCGGCCCAACGGTGCCGGATCTGGAACTCGGGCCGCGTGGTGTGGTGGTGCAGCCACGACAGCAAGCCGTGGCTCTCACCGGCCTCCAATCCACAGATCTCCACGGTGAAGGTCGGGTTCACGAAGATGCTCCGGCGGCCGGTGTCCGGATGGGTCCGGACCAACGGATGCACGGCCTCGGGATAGCTGACATCGGTGTCGTCGACACCGCGATCGGCGTATCGGCCCCGGTAGACGTGCTCTGAGGCGTGGCGGGCGGTGAGGGTGCCGAGGAAGGCGCGCATGGTCGGCGAGAGCGCCGCGTAGGCGGCCTCCATACCGGCGAAGAGCGTGTCGCCGCCACCGGACCTGGGCAGTTGCCGGACCTAGAGCATCGTGGCCAGCGGCGGCTCCTCATCGCAGGAGACATCGGTGTGCCAGCCGTTTCCGTTCGAGATCGGCGACCGGCGGTGGGTCCTGATGACGAAGACCGCCGGGTTCTCGTGCTGGGAGGGTGCAGCAGGATGGATGTGGAGTTCGCCCAGCCTGCCCGCGAACTCGACCTGCGCATCGGCGGACAACTCCTCCTGGCCCCGGAAGAAGAGGACGCCGTGGTCCAGGAACGCCCGGTGGATGGCTTCGAACGTGGCGTCGTCGACACCCGATGCCAGGTCCACGCCGTGGATCTCGGCTCCTATCACGGGGGAGATGGGGGTTATCAGGAGGTCGGCCATCGGTTTCCCATCTACGGCCGCCCCGCCCCTGCATGTTCCACCTGTGCAACCCAGATGGCGCCGTCCTGCGCTCCTGCCTGGCGGCTGCCAGCATGCGGTGCCGTCAGGACGAACAGGGTCGTGCCGTCATTGCCGCCGAGGGTGCAGGCAAAGGCGCCCTGGGGGCTGGTGAGCGTGTCTGTGACGGTGCCGCCCTCGGTGACCCGGAGGAGGTCGCCACCGGCGGCGTCGGCGAACCAGATCCCGCCGTCGGCGTCGAGGGTGCATCCGTCCGGTGCGGTACCGGGCACCTCTGCCCATGTCCGCCTCTCCGTCAGCGAACCGTCGTCGGTGATGGTGAAGGCGGTGAAGCGCGCTCCGAACGTCTCACCCACGACCAGCGTGGAGTCGTCGGGCGTGATGACCGAGCCGTTGGGGAACAGCAGGTCGCTCGGGCCGGCCTCGACAGAGCCGTCCTGCCTCACGACCGCCAGGGTCGCCGAGACCGGATGGCCAAGGTCGTTCTCTATGTCCCAGCCGAAGTTGCCGACATACGCGGTGCCGTCTGCAGCCACCACCATGTCGTTGCAGTGCCAGGTGGCTATGCCTGACAGGTCTGCGTGGACGGTCGCCACACCGTCGGCGATGCGCAACACCTTCCTGGCGGTCATAGCGACCACGAGCAGGGTTCCGTCGGGAAGCCAGCCGAGGCCCGACGGCTGGTCGTCGGGGATGTGGTGCATGGTCTCGCGGATCCCGTCCGTGGACACGGCGTAGACGCGGCCCTGGTAGAAGTCCGAGTACCAGAGGCGGCCCTCGTGCCAGCGGGGGCCTTCGCCGAAGTCCAGACCGTCGACGAGAAGTTGGAGATCAGGCAAGGAGGGTCTCCCCGGTTGCTGTCGGATGCCGACCCTACCGGTGGTCGTGGAACAGTCTGAAGGCGGCCGACCGGAGGTTCCCGCAAGTAGCCTCCGCCCCCGATGCGACGAGAGGGGGCGACCATGGGGAGACGATCCCCGCCGGATGGAGTACGGGCCCTGTGAGGGTGCTCATCGCCGGAGGCGGAATCGGCGGCCTGGCGGCAGCGCTGTGCCTCCACCGTTCGGGTCACGAGGTCACCGTGTTCGAGTCTGTCGCACGACCACGCGAGCTGGGTGTGGGGATCAACTTGCTGCCCCACTCGGTGCGCGTGCTGCACGACCTGGGACTGGAGGCGGTCCTGCGGGAGGCGGCGGTGCAGACCTCCGAACTCCGCCTCTACAGCGACGACGGCATCCTGATCTGGGCCGAGCAACGCGGTGTGGCGGCAGGAAACCCTTGGCCCCAGTACTCGATCCACAGGGGGCGCCTCCAGATGCTCCTCCTGGATGCGGTCCGAGATGAGGTCGGGTCCGGCCGGATCCTCACCGGACACCACCTGGCGGCCTTCGAGCAGGACGCCAGAGGTGTGACCGCCCACTTCGACGATCGTCGTACCGGCGTCCGGGCGGGGACGTACCGCGGAGATGTCCTCGTCGGTTGCGACGGGTTGCACTCGGCGGTCCGAAAGGCGCTCGTGCCCCGAGAGGGGCCTCCCCTCTACTCTGGCCTGGTGCTCTGGCGGGGCGCCGTGGAGGCTCCGCCGTTCCTGGACGGTCGCACCATGTTCATGGCCGGCCACGACCGACAGAAGGCTGTCGTGTACCCGATCAGGGGGCCGATCCGACCCGGCGGGACCGTCCTGACCAACTGGGTGGCCGAACGCCCGGTCGACCTCGACATCACCGCGGCGGACTGGAACGCGCCTGCCGACCCCGCAGGGGTCGCGGGATGGTTCGAGGAGTGGGACTTCGGTTGGATACATGTCGGGCGACTGATCGACTCGGCAGAGGCCGCCTACGAGTTCCCGATGGTCGACCGGGACCCGATCGACCGGTGGTCACATGGTCGGGTGACCCTCCTCGGAGATGCAGCCCACCCGATGCGGCCCAACGGAAGCAACGGCGCCAGCCAGGCGATCCTCGACGCTGAGGCGGTGGCACGGGCGCTAACCGGGGAGGGCGATGCCGTCACCGCCCTCGACCGCTACGACGACGAACGCCGGGAGGCGACCGGCCGGCTCGTCCTGGCAAACCGGCAGGCGGGCCCGGAGCGGGTGATGCAGCGGGTCAGGGACGACTGTGACGGTTCCTGCGTCGGGACCCACACCTGCGTGCCGGAGGCAGAGTTGGAGCGGGAGGCGAACTCGTACAAGGTGTTGGCCGGCTTCGACCTCGCGCGCCTCAGGGGCATGGCAGAATCTGCCGAGACCGATTGAGGGACTCGACATGTACTTCGCCATCCATGCACTTGACCGCGCCGACGCAGGTGGGCTGCGGGCCGAGACGCGATCCAGCCACCGCGAGTATGTGAACGGGTTCGACGTCATCTTCGGCGGCCCGCTGCTGGACGAGGACGGGAGTATGTGCGGCTCCCTCCTGGTCGTCGACCTCCCGTCGATCGAGGCGGCCAGGGAGTTCGCCGACGGGGATCCCTACGTGGTGGCAGGCCTGTTCGCCCGGAGTTCCGTGACCGGCTTCGACCTGCTGGTGGGTCCGACCTGACGATGCTCCTCGAAGGAGCCGGGGCCTCCGGGTGGAAGTCCGGTCAGGCGAGGCCCGCCAGGAACTCGAGCAGGGCC
>DQOF01000071.1 GCA_015658775.1 Acidimicrobiia bacterium
ATGATCCCCCCGAACTGCCGCCGGTTGATGAGGATGTTCCAGTCGCTGGTGGTGCGGTACCGGTCGAACCTGGGCAGGAGCGCCTCGTGGGCCAGGAACCGCGGCCTGGCGGTACCCCGGGACCCGGCGTCGGCGATGAATGCCCCGCTGCCGCCGACGTGGTCCAGGTGGCCGTGGGTGTAGACGATGCTGTGTATGGGATCGTCGCTCCAACCCCGGATCGCCTCGACCACGGCAGGCCCGGAGGGGACCCCGCTGGCATCGAAGCAGACCAGGCCCTCGTCGGTCCGTATCACCCAGCAGTGGGAGAACGACTCGACCACGGCGACGTCGTCGTCGATCTCGGTCAACTCGTTGATGACCCGGTTGTGCGGTGGCTCGGCGACGCCGGAGTCGATGATCCGGTTCGACAGTTCGACGGGATGTGGTGATGTGCTCACCGGGCCTCCTCGCAGTATGTGCTCAACCCAGGTGCTCCCTGATGAGAACGGAACCCCGTTCCAGGTCCTCGAACAGGAAGAAGTGGCCGCCGTCCACGAGGGTCAGGTCGACGCCCAGCAGATCGGCCTGCGCCCCGAACCAGGTCCGCGCCAGGTCCGTGTCGGTTCCCGCCAGTACCGACACGGGGCAGGCGATGTCGACGAGCCGTTCGAAGGTGTGTGTAGGCCCATGACGGTCGCCGGAGTCGAACACGGCTGCCTCGGTCTCGGGAGCGCAGGCCAGCTCCACCTGCCCGTCGGGACGGTCCACGAACCCCCAACGCACGTACGCGGCAAGGGCCTCGGGCGCCATCGCAGCGAGCGGTGGGCGGGCGCCGTACGACTCCACGATCGTTGCCCGGTCGGGCCACACCGCTCGGCGGCGGCGGGCACCCACGGCCCGCGGGTGCTCCCCGTCTCCGAACGAGAAGTGCTGCTGCTCCCTTGCCGTCGAGTCGATGGCGATGGCCTCGCAGAGCATGAGAGCGCGGACACGCTCGGGCGCCGCCGACGCCACCTCGATCGCGACCCCACCGCCCAGGGACACCCCCAGCAGGTGGAAGTGGTCGACCTCCAGTTCGTCGGCGACGGCAAGCACGTCGAGGGCCATGGCGTCGTTACCGAGCAGGGCCGGGACCGTGACCGTCTCGCTCGCCCCGTGGCCCCGCAGGTCCACACCGACGACGCGGAAGCGGTCCCCCAGCCGGCGGGCCAGAGGGTCGAAGACGCCGGCGCAGAACCCGTTGGGGTGCAGGACGATGAGAGGATCGACCGCAACGTCCGACGATGGGTCGCCCCAGTCGAGATAGGCGATCCGGAGGCCGTCGCGCTCCACGCATCCCCCTGTGGGCCCGCCAACGGTCTGTCCAATGGGTTGGGCCCCGCTCACGTCGTACCCTCGTACACAGTGTCCAAGTCTGCTCGCCGGCGTGCCGAACCCGCGAATCGGGGCCATCCCGACCATCTCCGACCGTCCGTGGTGCTGCTCGTGCTGGTGTTCGCAGGGTGTGGAGGCGGCGGAAGTGCCGATCCGACGCCCGTGGTACGGGCCCTGCATACCGAGGTCGTGGCCGAGTATCCGCACGACCCTAAAGCGTTCACGCAGGGACTCGAGATGGTCGGCGGCCGGCTGTTCGAGAGCACCGGCCTCTTCGGCGCCTCGACCATCCGCGAGGTCGACCGGGCGACGGGTACGGTGATCAGGTCGGCTCCAATCCAGGAGACGTTCTTCGCCGAGGGGATGACAGCCCTGGGCGACGGTCGGCTCGTGCAGTTGACCTGGAAGGCGGGACGGGCCGCCGTCTGGGACATTGACACGTTCGTCCAGGTGGACACCTGGGCCTACGGCGGTCAGGGCTGGGGTGTGTGCCTCCTCGACGCCGACACCCTCGTGGTGTCCGACGGCTCGGCGACGCTCGCGTTCCGCTCGACCGCCGACTTCCGCAGACTCCGCGGCGTCCAGGTCACCGAGGCAGGCATGCCGGTCGACAGACTCAACGAGTTGGAGTGCGTGGACGGCACCGTCTGGGCGAACGTGTGGCACACGGATCGGATGGTCGCCATCGATCCAGGCACGGGTGCGGTGACGGCCGTGGTCGACGCCTCGGGACTGCCGGTGGACCGGGCGGCACTGGGGCCCGAGGACGTCCTGAACGGCATCGCCCACGACCCGACTACAGGGAGGTTCCTCCTCACGGGCAAGCGCTGGCCGACTCTCTACGAGGTGGAGTTCGTGGCCGACTGACCGGCGCCGACCGGGGTGGCCGTCTCTAGGGGGCGTGGCACGAGATCTATATATCCAGTTCCACCTGTAAGGCGCCAAAGAAACGCCGACACAGGGACATGACATAGACATGGGAACCACACAGACCACCGCCGCTCTCTACCTCCGCACGTCGCGGTCCCCGCTCACCCGCCCAGGTGGGCCCGGATGGCCTGTGGCGGCACCATGGGTTCGTGGTCGTCCACCGACACGCCGACGTAGTACACGGTCGCCGTCAGGACGACCCGCTCGTCCACCCGGACGTCGAAGGCCATGTCGAACGACGTGGTCCCCCACCGCACGACCTCGGCCGTCACCACCAACTCGTCGTGCACCCCGGCCGGTCCGTGCCAGGTGAGGTCGGCCCGGCGCAGCATCAGTTCCCAGCCGCTGGACTCGAAGTCCGCGTCAAGCGTCCGGAGCCACGAATCCGCAACGTCGTCCAGGTACGCCAGGTAGTGGGCGTTGAATACAACGCCCTGTCGGTCGACCTCGCCGTAGCGGACTCGGATGGTCTGCGTGTAGGCCACTCTCCAACTTTCTGTAGCCCTCTGGTACCGCCCGACTTTAGGCCCCCACTTCGTCCTGGAACCGGGCGACGACACTTCGGGCGAGGCCGAGCGGGTGGCCGCCGTCGCCGCGGCCGCCTGGACGGCCGATGTGATCGCCACATGGGATGCGATCCGGGCCGAACGCTCGACGATTCCCTAGGGGAGCGACGACCACATGTGAACTGGGGCTACTATCCGGCGATGAAAGTTATTGATTACTACCTGGAGTCCTGGCGTCGTTTCCGAGATTTACAGGGCCGGACCACACGACCCGCTTTTTGGTGGCCGTTCCTCATTCACCCCATTGTGTTCTTGGTTCTAGGGGGAATCTTCGCCGCCATTTTGGGTCTCAGTACCGATCAGATCGGACCGGAGGTCGTGTACGCCATTGCCTATGTCTGGGTGTTGATCACATTGGGTGTACGTCGCCTACATGACATGGGTCGAAAAGGAACATGGCTCCTACTTGGGCTCGTGCCCGTCGGAAATTTGGTGCTTCTGTATTGGCTTGTTCAGCCGAGCACTTCCGAGACCAGCGAATAACTTTCCCTGTAAATACCAGGTCCTACCTCCTATCGCTCTCGCGGCCAGAACCTGACTCGGCGCCCCTCGCGGGCCTACCATGAGCGGTGCCGAGATGACTGTGTTCCTCGGTGGTGAGTTTATGGTCACCCTCTGGGGGGCGCACTACAGAACCCAAGAATCAAGTTCCCAGCCCTTCGGCCAAA
>DQOF01000054.1 GCA_015658775.1 Acidimicrobiia bacterium
GACGGGTAGTCGGTGACCGGGCCGCTCCGCTGGTACCTGAACGCCAGGTCGATGACCTCGTCGATCGTGTCGGCGGCCAGATCCGCGGCGATAGGCGTGTCGCCGCCGGCGGCCTTCTCGGCGTCCCACCCGTGTACGGCCGTCTCGTGGGCCATCCGCCGCACCCAGAAGCCGACGGTCAGGTCAGGGGTCCAGTTCCAGGCCGGGCCGGCTTCGTCGGTCGTTCGCAGCGCTGTGAGCACATCGTCGAGCAGCCCGGCGGGGGTGGCGTCCTCGTCGACCGTGGGCCGGGTAGGCCTCTCCGGGTCGGCGGCGCGGACCTGGGTCGCCACGAACCCCCACACCGTGGACACGTGGCCCAGCAACTCCGTGTTGGTCCAGCCCGGGCAGGCGGCGACATCCGCGTCGGGGGCCCGTCCACATGCGGTGATCAGGGCGTGGCCGTTGGACTCGATGGCTGAGAGGTATGCGTTGCGTTCCATGCACAGGAGTCTTGCCCATCCGGTGGTGGAGCGCTCAGTCCTGCCGACCCCGGCCCTGCTCCCGCAGGAACGCCTCCAGTTCGGCCGCCAGGTCGTCGCCGCTGGGCATGAGCTCCTCGGTCTGGTCTGCCTGTTCCTCGAGGCGCCGTACGTAGAGGATCAACTCGTCGTCGCCGGCCACCGCCGCATCGACATGGTGCTGCCAGTCGGCGGCCGCCGTGTCCAACTCGGCATAGGCGGTGTCGACGCCGCTCACCTGCTCGAACCATCTCAGCAGTGCCCGGGTGGCCTTGGGATTCGGCGTGTCGGGTACGTAGTGCGGAACCGAGACCCGCAGCGAGATGACCGGGATCCCGGCCCGGTCCAGAGTGTCGTGGAGTACGCCGACCACCCCCGTAGGCCCCTGGTACGAGGGCTTGTCGAGTCCCAGCCGGTCGGCGAGCAGCTCGTTGGTCGAGCTCCCGGTCACCGCCGGCGGCCGTGTGTGGGGCGCCATCCCCACCATCGACCCGAGGGTCACCACGGTCTCGACGCCGGTCCGGTGGACCACCTCGGTGAGGGTCTGGGCGAACGTGCGCCAGCGCAGGTGGGGTTCGATGCCGCTGACCATGAGCAGGTCGCGCTGGCCTGCCGGGGTCTCGGCGACCACCACCTCGTTGTGCGGCCACCGGAGCCTGCGTTCGCCGTCCTCGTCGATGAAGAGCACGGGCCTCTCCTGGGTGAAGTCGAAGAACGTCTCAGGGTCGATCTCACCGACGGTCTCATGCCCGAACTTCCCGGCCAGCCACTCGATGGACGCCGTGGCCGAACCGGAGGCATCGAACAGGCCGCGGAAGGCGACGACCAGGAGCGGTCGTTCCAGCCTGCCGCTGCCCGTACCGGTCGGGTCCTCGGCGAGGGCGTCGTGCCCCTGCGGGCCGGTCCAGCGAAGCTCGTCCACGCCGACAGGATCGCGCACCCGGCGCGGCTCGGCACAGTCAGGGTCGGCGCTGCGTGGGAGCATCGCCCGGTGTCCGCCCCCGCCGCCGATAGAGACCCGTACCGGTGGGCGGTCTTCAGCGGCCTGTTCGGCCTCTACTTCGCCTTCGGAGTGGTCGCCATGTCGATTCCGCCGATAGTCGGCGAGGTGCGGGCCGACCTGGGCCTCAGCCGGGGTGGGATGGGCCTGGCCCTGGGGGCATGGCAGCTCGTCTACATAGCGACGGCTCCGCCCGCAGGCCGGGTGGTCGACCGGCTCGGGCTCCGACGGTCCCTGGCGATCGGTGCCCTCGTCATCCTGGCCAGTGGCCTGGCCAGGGCCTCGGCCGGTGGCCTGGTCGGGTTCTGGTCGGCGATAGCCCTGTTCGGCATCGGCGGTCCGTTGATCTCGGCCGGGGCGCCCAAGGTGGTCAGCACCTGGTTCAGCGACGAGCACGAGCGGAGGTTCGCCGTGGGTGCGTACAACACGGCGCCAGTCCTGGGCGGCATGGCCACTCTGGTCCTGTCGAACTCGGTGTTCATGCCGCTCACGGGGTCGTGGCGATTGACGGTGGCGTTCGAGTCGGCCGCCATGCTCGTGGCCGTCACCGCCTGGCTGGTGGTGACTCGTCGGAAGCCACCTACAGCGGCGATGCCGGCACCGGGTGACGGATCGGGCGGCCTACGGTCGCTGCTCGCAGACCCCCGGGTTCGCACGGTCCTGGTCCTGGCTCTGGGCTTCTTCTTCATCGCACACGGGCTCGACGGGTGGCTGCCGAGCGTGCTGCGCGAGCACAACGGGTTCTCCCCCATGGCCGCTGCCAACTGGACGGCGGTCAGCGGTGCGGTCGGTATCGTCACCTCGCTCACCCTGCCGCGTCGCGCCACACGCGAACGGTTGCCGATCCTCATGGCCGGCACCCTGGTTGTGGTCGCCCTGGGCCTGATGGCGGTGGTCGTCGCCCCCACCTTCCTCGTCCCGGTTCCGATGGTGGCGATCGGAGTCAGGTATGCCCTGATCCCGCTCACGATCGTGACGCTCATGGACTCGCCGGCAGTGGGCCCGCGGAACATGGGGCAGGCGTTCGGCTTGTTCTTCGCAGTCGCCGAGGTCGGGGGCGTCACCGGTCCGCTGATCGTCGGCCGGGTGGCTGATACCGCCGTCGGGTTCGGCGGGGCCCTCGTGCTGGTCGGCGCCGTCTGCGTGCTGCTGCTGGTCGCGGTGGCGCGGCTGTCCCGCCTGGACGCCGACGAAGTAGGTTCAGCCCGAGCCGTGACCGGGTCTTGAGCGGGCCCCGACCGAGGACCACCCGACCGAGGACCACCAGGTGACCGATACCGAACCGAGCAGGGCCTACGAGGGCTTCGAGGGTGAGATCGGCCGGGTGTACGCGACATCCGAGCCATGGTGGCCCGACCGTCCCACCGCACCCGCAGGTGCGCCGAACGTGATCGTCATGCTCTGCGACGACCTCGGATTCGCCGACCTCGGAGCCTTCGGCTCCGAGATCGACACGCCGAACCTGGACCGGCTCGCTGGGGAGGGCCTGCGCTACACCAACTTCCACGTCAACCCGATGTGCTCACCGACGCGGGCGTCGCTGCTGACCGGCCTCAACCACCATCTGGCCGGCGTTGCCACCGTGTGCCATCGCGACCCCGGCTTCCCCGGCTACGCCATGGAGCTGCGGGACGACGCCGTGACCATGGCCGAGGTCCTGCGCGACGCCGGCTGGTCGACGCTCATGGTCGGAAAGTGGCACCTCTGCAAGGACTCCAACCTGACCGAGGCGGGCCCCCGCCGGTCGTGGCCGTGCCAGAAGGGCTTCGACCGCTTCTACGGGATACTGGACGGGTTCACCAACTTCCATCAACCCCACCGTCTCTACGAGGACAACCACGTAGTCCACGTCGACCGCTACCCCGACGACTACTACTTCACCGACGACCTCACCGACCAGGCGCTCAGGATGGTGCGGGAGGTGCGTTCCGGGCACCCGACCAGGCCGTGGTTCCTCTACTTCGCCCACGGTGCGGTGCATGCCCCCCTGCAGGTCAAGGCCGACGATGCCGGAAAGTACCGGGGTCGCTACGGACAGGGTTGGGACGTGGTCAGGCAGTCGCGCTATGAACGCCAGCTCGAACTCGGCGTCATCCCCGAAGGTGCCGTGCTGCCGCCCAGGAACAGCGAACCCGGGCACGGCGTCGAGGCATGGGACGACCTGACCGACCAGCAGCACGAGTTGTTCGCCCGCTACCAGGAGCTCTACGCCGGCATGGTCGACAACGTCGACCAGAACTTCGGCAGGCTGAGGGCCGCCCTGGAGGCCATGGGTGAGTGGGAGAACACCATCGTCGTGTTCACCTCCGACAACGGCGGCTCACGCGAGGGGCAGCAGGACGGCACATCGTCGTACTTCCGGACCCTCATGGCGCACAACCGGGGCGACTCGCGCCTCGACGACATCGATGCCGACCACGCCCGCCTGGACCTCATGGGCGGCCCACAGACGCTGCCGCACTATCCGATGGGTTGGGCGATGGTGTCGGGCACGCCGTTCCGCCTCTACAAGATCAACACCCACCAGGGCGGCCACCACGTGCCGTTCGTGATCTCGAGGGGCGGGGGGCTTCCTGGTGGCGGCGGGCTGCGTATCCAGTACCAGCACGTGACCGACCTCATGCCGACCGTGCTGGACATGGTCGGGATCGACATGCCGACGACACTGCACGGCACGCAGCTGCCGGCTCCAGCAGGTACGAGCTTCGTTCCGACCATCGGTGATGCCGCTGCCGCCTCGACCCACGCCGAGCAGTACTACGAGCAGGCGGGCCACCGGGGCTTCTA
>DQOF01000195.1 GCA_015658775.1 Acidimicrobiia bacterium
CCCGGACCTGGTCCTTGGTCAGGTCACCGACGGGCAGTTCGAGGCCGGCCAGGCGGTCCTGGTCGAGCATGTGCAGGACATAGGACTGGTCCTTCTTGTGGTCGGCCGCCCGGGCGATGCGACGTGTGCCGTCGGCCCGCTCGACGACGCGGGCATGGTGGCCGGTGACCAGGCGCTCGAAGCCAAGGGAGCGGGCCCGGTGGAGCAGGCGGTCGAACTTGATGTGCCGGTTGCACTCGATGCACGGGTTAGGGGTGCGGCCCGCCGCATGGTCGGCGACGTAGGGCGCCACGACATGACGGTCGAAGTCGTCCCCCAGGTTGAACACGTGGTGGTCGATGCCGAGTGCGTCGGCTACACGTCGGGCGTCGTCGACGTCGGACACGGCGCAGCATCCCGAGTCGGACTCGCCACCCCAGAGCCGCAACGTCACGCCGACCACCTCATGGCCGGCGTCGATCATCATCGCCGCAGCGACCGACGAGTCGACCCCGCCCGACATGGCGACCATGACCCGCCCGCCCATCAGGCGTGACCCATCAGGCGTAACTCATGAGCCGTGACACCGCTGTCGGAATCACCGCCAGGGCGTGGTCGATGTCGGCGTCGGTGGTGGTGCGGCCGAGCGAGAGGCGCAACGACCCGCCGGCGGTGGCCCTGTCGATGCCCATGGCAGCCAGCACATGGCTGGGCTCCTGTGCACCGCTGGCACACGACGACGCGGCGCTGGCGTAGAGGCCAACCCGCTCGAGCAGGAATAGGAGCGCCTCGCTCTCGACACCGTCGAAGCAGACGTGGGCGACCGCCGGGGTGCGGTCCGTGCCCTCGGGAACGGTCCGGTGGGCACCGGGAACGGCAGCCACCAGGCCGTCCTCGAGGCGGTCGCGCATTTCGGCCACCCGGACAGCCGTCACCTCCCGGTCCACCAATACCAGGTCGGCGGCCCTGCCCAGGCCGACGATGGCCGGAACGTTCTGGGTGCCACTGCGCCTGGCCCGCTCCTGGCCGCCTCCACGGAGCATCGGGGCCAGCGACACGTCGCCGACCACCAGGAGCGCACCGGCGCCCTTGGGACCACCGAACTTGTGGCCCGTGATGCTGACCAGGTGGGCCCCACGACACCGCTCGGCCAGGTCCAACCAGGCTGTGCCCTGGACGGCGTCGGTGTGGAACACGGCACCGGGCGCCCGCTCGGCGACCAGGGCGGCGACCTCTACCACGGGGTTGACCACCCCGGTCTCGTTGTTGGCCAACATGACCGACACCAGGCCGATGTCGGCCACCGCGTCCAGCGTCTCGGCCAGGGCGTCGAGGTCGATCCGGCCACCGGCGTCGGTCGGCACCACGATCCCTCCCGATTCCTGCACGGGCTCCAGCACTGCCGGATGCTCTGCGGCGGCGCAGACGGCCACGCCTGTCCCCCTGCCTGCTCCCCTGCCCACAGTCCCGTCGACCGCCAGGTTGTCGGCCTCGGTGCCGCCGCTGGTGAACACCACGCCACCGGGGTCGGATCCGACAAGGGCGGCCACGGCGTCGCGGGCGTCGTCGATGGCCCTCCGTGCGTCGCGGGCCAGGCGGTGGGCTCCGGAAGGATTGCCCGGATGGTCGGTCAACCACGGCAGCATCGCCTCGACCACCTCGGGGCGGGTCAGGGTGCTGGCCGCATGGTCAAGGTACACGTGCTCCGGGGGCCTCTCCACAGGGTCGAGGCTACGGGCAACGCGTACAGGGTGGCTCGGACAGGTCTCCGACAGGTCTCCGACAGATGGGTGACACTTCTGGCCATACTGCGGGCATGGAGGGCTACGGGGCGAACACCTACGGCGACCGCCACGCCGGCGTCTACGACGACTGGTACGGCGCCGACGGTGGAATCGCGATCAGCCAGGTCGGTTCACCGGAGGACGTGGCGACCGCCGTGGCCGACCTGGCGGCTGGAGGCGCCGTTCTGGAACTGGGCGTCGGAACGGGCCGGCTCGCACTGCCGATCGCCGACCGCGGGCTGGACGTGACGGGCCTCGACGCCTCGTCGGCCATGCTCGACGTGCTGAGGGCCAAGCCCGGCGCCGAGCGGCTGACCCTCGTCGAGGGGGACATGGCATGCCCGGACCCGTCGAGAACGGGCCTTGCCGACGGCTCTTTCTCCCTTGTCCTGATCGGCTTCAACACGCTGTTCAACCTCACCTCGGAGGCCGCCCAGGTCGCCTGCGTGACCCACGTGGCCCGACTGCTGCGGCCCGGCGGACGGTTCGTGCTGGAGGCCTTCGTCCCCGACCCCGGTGCCCACGACGGCATGTCCGTGCGATCCGTCGAGTTGAACCGCGTGCTGCTCGACGTGACCGTCACCGACCTTGACGGACAGGTGATCACGGGCCAGCGCATCGAGATCACAGAGGCCGGCAACCGCCTGTTCCCCTACCACCTCAGGTATGCCACACCGGCCCAGATCGACTCGATGGCCGACGACGTCGGCCTAGTGCCCGAACACCGCTGGGCCGACTGGTCACGGGCTCCGTTCACAGACGACTCGGGCTGCCACGTGTCCGTGTGGCGTAAGCCGGGCGGGGGCGCCCGGTAGCGAGGCTCAGTCGGGGCGGCCGGTGACGACAGGCAGGTCCAGGGTCTGGCGGTCGCTCCGCTTCAACTCGGCGAACGCACCCATGCGGGTGAGGGTCATGGCCGCGTCGAAGAGCTCGAGGCACTCCTCATCGGATTCGGGCACCGACGAGATGACCGGTCCGAAGATGGACGGTCCGTCGGGAGGATCGAAGCTCAGGATGGGTGTTCCCACGTCACGACCGGTCCGGCCCACCGCCACCTCGGTCTCGGCACGCAGCACCTCGTCGTGGGTGGCATCGTCGGCCGCCGCCGCATACGAGGGGTCCAGCCCGGCCCGCTCCAGCACCGTGCGGAGGTGCCCTTCGGTACCGACGCTCGCCCGGAAGTCCTCGTCGGGATCCAGTACCCGGTGCCAGATGGACTCTCCGAACGCCTCGTACAGCGGGCCCATGGCCTCGGAACCCTCGGAGGCACGCACGGCTGCCGCCACACGCAACATGCGCCGACCCCGGTGGTGGGACTCGGCGTATCCCTCGGGGAACTCGGTGTCGTAGTCACGTTCCTCGTTCAGGATCGACAGGTTGATGAAGCGCCACTCCACCTCGATGTCACGCAGTGCCGCCACGCGGCGCAACCACCGCGAGGTCATCCAGGCGAACGGGCAGATGGGGTCCCAGAAGAACTCGATGCGGGTGGGTCGGGTCATGAACCAACCCTACGGCGCTATCGATCCTTGCTACCAATCGCCACCCAACCGACGGCCTCAAGACGCTGTGGGCCATCGCCGGGCTCCGCTCGCTCGCAAACCGCGCTCGCTAGTCGAAACCCGACACTGGCCCTCCCCCGACACGCCACCATCCACGGCCACAGAGTCAAGAACGCCTTCGGTGTCTCTTCAGAAGGGGCGAGGAGGAAGGGACGCGAGCGCAGGGATCGGTGATTTCTCCGGTCCGTGCGGAGCAGGAGGTTGGAGAGCGAGCGGTGTCGGGCCGGGAGCCTGCGCAGCCGGACCCGGCCCGGCGACGCAACTGTCGGAACGCCGGCAGCACCCGGACAGGCGAAAACAGCCCAGCAGGACCGTGAGCCGGCCCAACCGACGAGCGAGCTAGCCGAGGACCGGGTCCACCCAGCGCCCGGCTGCCCAGATGGCCCCGGCGGTGCAGGCGACGGCGAAGAGGATGGTGATCGCGGTCCCTGCGGTTCGGGGGGCCCTGCGTCTGTCGGCCTCGTCGACGAGCCAGGCCACCATCGCCCCACCGAGCAGGCCGCCCACATGCCCACCGATGCTGATGCCGGGACGGCTGACCGTGAAGATGAGGTTGATCACGACCAGGCTGCCTACGCCCGAACTCCACGGGTTGATCCCCCTACGCAACTGGTGGACGAGCGTCGCACCCATGAGGCCGAACACCGCCCCGGATGCGCCGACTGTGAGCGCCAGCGGGGCGATCAGCATCACGCCGAGCGACCCGGCGGCGAGCGAAGCGGTGTAGATGCCCACGAAGCGGCCCGGGCCGTGCATCCGCTCCAACTGGTGTCCGAGCATCCATGCCAGGAACATGTTGAACACCAGGTGGATCAGCCCGCCGTGCATGAACGCACCCGTCACGAGCCGCCACCACTCGCCCTCGGCCACGCCTATCTCGACGATGGCGAACCCGCTCCGCATCCGGCCGTAGCCGAGCAGGCCGTAGTCGATGGTCGCCACACCTCCTCCGCGGGCCAGAGAGCCACCTGAGAGAAGGGTCCAGAGGAAGGCAGCGACGTTCAGGCCGACGATCGCGGTGGTGGCATTGCGGCCGTCGGCCTGCCCGACAGGTGGGGTCCCGACCGCTCTGAGCCGCCGGTGCCGGGACCTCCTCGTCACCACCGGACCGGCGCACGCCGGGCAGTGGAACCCCACAGAGGCGTTGTGCATGCATTCGCCGCAGATCAACCGGTCGCAGCGCTGGCAGCGCACTCCGGCCCGACGGTCGGGGTGCAGGTGGCAACTGTCGGCCTGGCCCGAGCCGACAGGGCCCGGGCCGAAGGAGGAATTCACCGGGCGAACGGTACCGGTAGGCGGCCGAATATCGGGAGGGCCGTCAGTACCTGATGATTACCGGAATCGACTCCGGGTCGGTGACCCAGGCGAAGAGCATCAGGGTCGGCTCGTCGCCGGTGACGGTGGCGTGGCGGACCCCGGTGTCGTGGAAGATCGCCGTACCGGGCCCGTGGCTGCTCCAGTCGTCGCCCTTCTGCCAGTCGGCCGTTCCGCTGGCGACCCAGTAGATCTCGGTCGCCTTGTGGACATGGGCCGGATAGACCACGTTCGGGCCCTGCAGCACCAGGCCGGCGAACACCTCGTCGCTGGTGTAGGGAGCCGACTCCGCACCCCGGTAGGCGTTGCCGGGCAGGCCGACCACGGTCGCATAGCCGTAACCGGCGCGCAGGGCGTCCATGTCGGGCTCACCGGCGTACTCGGAGTATGGCTGTTCCCATCCCACCCGAGGTGCGATCTGGCGGACCAGGTCTCCCACCGGACCGACCACCGCCGAGAGTGCGGCTTCGAGGTGGTCGTCGACCACGGGCACGGTCGACCGCCCGACCGGCTCCACTGCGACGACGCAGGCGAGGGCGTCGGCCAACAGCCCCATCGGGCGTTCCAACTCGGGTACCCGGACGCCCTCGGCGATGGCGAAGGCCGTGAAGGCGTCAATGAGGGGGTCGATTAAGGCGTCGTCCATGGCGCGCACACTACGCGCGCAGTAGACGCCCGCAGCAGCCTCCGCCCGGGGCTCAGGTACCGGTGAAGGTGGCCCTGCCGGGTCCGTGCTCGAAGAACGAAGCCACCCCGCTTGCGGCGTCGTCCGACTCGAAGACCTCCATGAACAACTCCAGCTCGAGGTCGATGCCGTCGGCGAGCGAGCCTCCGATGCCCTCGTCGATTGCCCGCTTGACGGCACGGATGGCGATCCGGGGGCCCCGTGCGTATCCCGACGCACGCTCGACCGAATGGTCGAGCACGCGGTCGTCGGGCACCACCTCGTCGACCAGGCCTATCGCCAGCGCTTCTGCCGCCGTGAGCTGCTCCCCGCCGAAGATGAGCTCCTTGGCCTTCGTCACGCCGACGAGGCGGGCCAGGCGCTGCGTGGCGCCCCCGCCGGGGATGATGCCGAGCAGCACCTCCGGCTGTCCAAACACCGCTCCCTCGCCGGCCACCCGGAAGTCACAGCACATGGCGAGCTCGGCGCCTCCACCCAGGGCGAAGCCGTTGACGGCTGCGATGGTCGGACAGGGCACGGCCTCGAGGGCGGCGAAGGCGCTCCGGAAGGCATCGGCCTGTGGGCCCCGCCTGACCGGGTCGGCGAAGTCCCTCAGTTCAGCGCCGGCTGCGAAGTGCCGCCCGCCCCCGGTGAGCACGACCGCGCCGGGCGGTTCGGCTGCGAAGGCCTGGGCGACCTCGAGCAACTCAATGAGCAACAGGGTGTCTAGGGCATTGACCTTGGGACGGTCGAGCGTGACGACTACCACGTCCCCCTCGCCGGCAGCGTGGTGGTCGAGTCGTAACAGGTCGAAGGCGCGCATGCCCGGAGGGTACACAGGCTGCCCACATGCAGGGGATCTAGAGGCTCACCGCGGTGCCCTGGTCGACGAGCGTCTCTCCGATGTTGCGCACCGAGGTGACACCCGGAACGCGGTCCTTCAGGATGCGCTCGATGCCGGCGTTGAGCGTCTGGTCGGATGCCGGACATGCCACACACGCTCCGACCAGCTCGACGCTCACCTCGCCGGTGGCCTCGTCGACACCGTGCAGGACGATGTCTCCATCGTCGGCCTGGATGGCGGGGCGGATGATGTCGATGACCTTGGTGACGCGGGCCAGAAGGTCGTCGACCGCCAGGGCATGCCCTTCCACGGAAGGCATCTCGTCACCGGCGCTGGGTGTCATGGACCCATTCTCGCAGCAGAGTCGTCGCTCCGCACCCCTAGATTGCGATTGTGCCCGCAACGCTCCTGGTCCTGGCCCACGAGGGCGGATGGGACGAGATCCTGCTGGTGGCCGTGCCCCTGGCCCTGCTGGCAGGCGTGTTCTGGATGGCCGACCGGCGGGCCCGACGCATGGGGAGGCCGGGCGAGACCCGGTCCGACCCCCAGGTTCCGGAATAGGCACGGCGACAACAGGCCCAGCGAGACCGCGCCCGGCCGCCTCCCCTACGCGTAGGCGACGTCGGCACCCAGCGAGGCCAGATTGCCGACCAGGTCCTGGTAGCCGCGTTCCACGTGGTGGGCGCCGCCAATCAGGGTCTCGCCGTCGGCGGCCAGGCCGGCGACGACCAGGGCCGCACCCGCCCTGATGTCGGGTGCACGGACCGGCGCACCCGACAACGCCCCGACACCCCTGACCACGGCGTGGTGTCCCTCGGCCCGGATGTCGGCACCCATCCGCACCAACTCGTCTATGTAGCGGAACCGGCCTCCGAAGACGTTCTCGGTGACAATGCCCACCCCGTCGGCGCCGGCCAACAGCGCCATGAACAACGGCTGGTAGTCGGTGGCAACCCCCGGGTAAGGCAGGGTGGCCACGTCGACCGATCGCAGCCGGTCCGGCGCAAGGGCCGTCAGGCCTTCGGGGGAGGATTCCAGCTTCACACCCATCTCGCGCAGCTTGGAGATGAGCATGTCCATGTGGTCCGCCCGGGCGCCCTCCACCGTGATCCGGCCACCGACCATGCCGACGGCGGCAAGGTACGTGGCCGCCTCGATGCGGTCCGGAATCACCGTGTGCTCGACGGCATGCAGCGCATCGACTCCCTCGACGGTGATGGTCGAGGTACCGGCTCCCGTGATGCCGGACCCCATGCGATTCAGGAAGGCGGCAAGGTCGGCGATCTCGGGTTCCCTGGCGGCGTTGTCGACCACCGTCGTCCCCCGGGCCAGCACCGCCGCCATCAGGAGGTTCTCGGTCACGCCGACACTCGGGTACTCCAACAGCACGCCGGCGCCACGCAGCCGATCGGCACGGCCCTCGATGTAGCCGTGGCTGATGGTGAAGGTGGCGCCCAGGTCCTCGAGGCCCTTCAAGTGCATGTCGATGGGGCGGTGGCCAAAGTCGTCGCCACCCGGCACCGACACCCTGGCCTCTCCGAACCGGCCCAGCAGGGGTCCGAGCACCACGATCGACGCACGCATCCGCTCGACCAGTTCGTAGGGCGCCTCGGGCGTGATGGTGTCGGGGACGTCGATGGTGAGCACGTCGCCGTCGTGGGCGACGGTGGCTCCCATCCGCTCCAGGAGCTCGCCCATCCAGCGGACGTCGGCGATGCGGGGCACGTTGCGGATCGTGAAGCGACCCGAGGCGAGCAGCGACGCCGCCATCAACTTGAGCACCGAGTTCTTGGCGCCGGTGACACCCACCGTGCCCGACAACGGACCGGACCGGCGGACGCGGATCACCGGCTCGTCGCCAGATGGGCCGAGGCGGGGTCCGGAGGCTGGGGGGCTCGTCACCGCCTAAGTATGCTGCGCCCCCGACCTGACCGGAAGGCAGCCCCATCATCTGGCCCAGCAGAACCAGGCCCGGCAACAGGCCCGACAACAAGCCTGCGCATGCCCTCCTGGTCGAGCATCTCGTGGACGATGCGGGGCTGGCCGAACTGCGGACGCCCCGCGACGACATCGTCGGCGAATCGGCGCTCGGCGACGACAGGTTCGGCCTGGCCCACGGCCCGTTCACCCGCTACGAGCGCACCCTGGGCGTCGAGACGGAGGGCGGTCGTCCGGGCGGCCACCGGGTTACCGAGCGGTTCGCCTATCGGGTGGCGGCACCCGTGTGGTGGGTCCTGTTCTGGTGGCCTATCCGCCGCGGCCTGCGCCACCGGTCCGTCCCCTGGTGGGCACCCCCCGACCGCCTCGACAGCCGAGCGACGCTGGTGCTCAGCCTGCTGGCCCTCGTCCAGGTGGTCGACGGCTACCTGGGCACGGTCATAACCCAGACGATCACCTTCGCCGCCGACGAGTTCGACCGCGGAGACACGGCGCAGGGGATCACGCTGGCGGTGGTGCGACTCGGGATAGTCGTGGCACTGGTCGTGGTGGCCCTCGCCGACAGGAAGGGCCGGCGCAACCTGCTCATGGGCACGGCGGTACTGGCGGTACTCGTCACGGCGCTCGGCGCCGTCGCACCCGGCCTGTGGTTCCTGGGCGGATCCCAACTGGTCGCCAGGGGCCTGACCATGGGCATGGGGATCCTCATCGGCGTGTTCGCAGCCGAGGAACTGCCCCGAGGCTCGCGCGCGTACGGAGTGAGCATCTTGGCGCTGTCCGCGGCACTCGGGGCCGGTATGGCCGTGTGGGTGCTGCCGGTCGCCGACCTCGACCAACGGGGCTGGCGGATCGTCTACCTGGTGCCGTTGCTGGCCCTCCCGGGCCTGGTCGCCGTAGCACGCACGCTTCCCGAATCACGCCGGTTCACCGCAAACGACCCTGCGTCCCGAACCGGTCGTCGTGCGCCCGGGCCGGGCCGGACATCGGTGGAACGGCGCCGACTGCTGCTGCTGGCCACCACGGCGTTCCTGCTGCTGGTGTTCGCCGCACCGGCCAGCCAGTTCCAGAACGACTTCCTGAAGGACCACCGCGGGTACAGCGCATCGGGAATCGCCCTGTTCACCCTGCTCACCTCGACTCCGGCGGGTATCGGCATATTCGCCGCCGGACGGCTGGCGGACACCCGGGGTCGCCGGGGCGTAGGCGCCGTGGGGCTGATCGGCGGCACGATCTTCATCGTCGCCGGCTACTACGCCGCCGGAGGGCTGATGTGGGCCGGCCACCTCGTCGGGGTGATCCTGGGGTCGCTGACGGTGGCGCTCGGCGTGTACGGCCCCGAGCTGTTCTCGACCACGCACCGGGCCCGGGCCAACGGGATCATCGTGACCCTCGGCGTGGCGGGCAGCGCCACCGGCCTGATGGTCGTCGGCATGCTGGCCGACCACCTCGACAGTTACGGGCACGCCCTGGCGATAGTCGCCGTGGGGCCGCTGCTCGCCGCCGCCATGGTGCTGACCCTGTTCCCTGAGACGGCACGGGTGGAGCTGGAGACGCTCAACCCCGACGACGCGCCCGTCCCGTAGCCGATCTACCTCCGGACAGCAAGGGCTAGAGCCCCGCCAGCCACGCCTCGACCGCGTCGCAGACCGCCCCTTCTGCGTTCCTCAGGTCATGGCCCTTCCCCGGCAACCAGACCGTGGTGACCGGCCCGGGGATGGCCGGCAGGTGCTCGGCGAACTCCTCGGGCGAGCCGAAGCGGTCACGGTCGCCCGACACGAACAGACACGGCACCTCCAGGCGCGGAAAGTGTCCGACTCTCAGGTTGTCCGGCCTGTCTGGCGGGTGCAACGGGTAGCAGACCAGCACCAGGCCGGCGGCGGGCAGGCCCTCGGCCACCGCCATCGAGCACATGCGCCCACCCATGCTGCGACCCCCCAGCACCAGCCGTTCGGCGGCAATCCCCCGTTCCGCGGCCATGGCGGCGACACCGGCGCGTACCTCCTCGATGAGCCCCGGTGCCCGGTCCGGGAACCGCCTGCCTGCCTTCCGGTAGGCGAAGTCCATGCGCTCGACCGGCAGCGGCGCCAGCCTCTCCTCCAGTACCAGCAGGCCGGGGTGGTCGCGGTCGCTGCCCGCACCGGGTGTCAGGAACAGGCCGGATGCGGGCATCAGGAGATGCTAGGCGCGACCCGTCACCGGTCCGGAGGCACAGGTATCCTCGCCACATGGCCGAGGACCAGGACCACGACCACCTCGTGGCCACCATGACTGGTGGCATGGCACCCACCCCGGCATCGTTCACGGGCAGCGACCGCCTACGCGCCGACGGACGCCCGAGGGGTGACTTCCGCGACGGGCTGCGACGCATCCCCGACGCCCGCAACGCAGCAACGGTGCTGACCACGGCGGCCCTGCCGGCACTCGTGGTGTGGGTGGCGATCTCGATAGCCCATCCCGTGGCCTGGATGGCGGCCGTGCCCGCCATGGCCCTTGCCCAGAACCGGCTGTTCATCCTCCACCACGAGGCCGCCCACAGGCTGCTGTTCTCGAGTCGCAGCGTGAACGACCTCGTAGGCATCACCCTCATCGGCTGGTTGACCTTCGGCACCGGCAGCCACGGCTACCGCCTCGGCCACATCAACCACCACCGCGACGAGTTCGGCCCCGACGAGCCCGACTTCCTGCTCTACTCCTTCTACCCCATCACCGGGGCGTCGATGCGCCGCAAGCTCCGGAGGGACGCCACCGGAGTGTCCGCCTTCCGAATCGTGCGTCCACGCTTTCGACGGCTGGGCGACGCACGCCACCGGCGACTCACCCTCAAGTTCCTCACCGGCCAGGTGCTCATCGCCGCCGCCTTCGCCGCAGCCGGCCACCCCTGGCTGTACCTGTTCCTGTGGGTCGTGCCCTGGGTGTTCGTGTACCAGGTGCTCAACCGGCTGCGCGCCATATCCGAGCACGGCGGCATGACCCGCTCCGACGACCGGCGGCGGACCAGCCGGCACGTCAGGCAGACGCTCCTGGCCCGAACGGTCATAGCGCCCTGCAACGTCGGCTACCACCTAGCACACCACGTCGACATGACCGTGCCGTGGCGGGCCCTGCCGAGGCTCCACAGGGCGCTCGTCGAAGACGGCTACCTGACCGACGACCTGGTCTGGCCGTCGTACAGGGAACTCTGGCGGGCACAGCGGTCCCGACCCGCCTGAGCCCGCCGGACACCGCGGCTAGATCAACAGCCTGAGGGCCTCGGTCAACTCAGAGGCCCTGGCGCCCAGGTCGTCGCCGTCGGCGCCGCCATCGGCCAGCAGGTCGGCCAACTCGCCCGACCGTCCGCCCAGGTCGTTCCACAGCGCCGGGTCGATGCCGAACGGCGGGCGATGCCCACACAACACCGGCGCCAGGTCCACCAGGCTCTCCACGCCGACGTTGTCGCGTGGATCACGCCGGAGCCGGTCGCAGGCCACAAACAGGTCCGTGAGCAGGCTGTTGGCGCCCAGTCCCTCGAGTTCGGGGCGGTCGTCGGCCGCAACCTGGAAGGCGTCGAGGGCCTGCTCGATCGTGTCCTCGTCGGCGGCCAGAACTACCAGGTCGCCCTGCTCGTCGAACTCGTGGGGCACGCCCAGGCGGCCCAGCAACTCGCTGAACGCCGTCTGCTCGTCGGCACCCCATCCGGTCACGTCGTAGGCCAACTTCTCCGCATCGGGATCGAGCGCCGGACCGCCGGTGGCCTCGGCCTCCTCGACGGCCAGGTCGACTGCAACCTCGTCTATCTCGCTTACCACGAGGGTGGCGCCCTGCCATGCGTGGGCGATCCCCTGTGAGGTCAACAGCTGGTCCAGGATGCGGCGGCTCTCGCCGGCCCACTCGTGCAACTCGTACGCCAACTGGTCGTCGACCGTGAGGCCCACCTCGGCAGGTTCGACCGGCGCCTCGTCGACCAGCCCGACCCCGCACTCGACGCAGTCGGAGACCCCGTCGGCGTACTCGATTCCGCACTGGAAGCACCATCTCACGGGGTGCATCCTGCCACCTCCGGGACATCGGCGACACCACCCGCGGGACGGTCTCACCCTGCCGTGTGGCGGCCGCTAACGTCGACGCCCATGACGCACGGCCCGATCGCCCCCGACCGCAACCTGGCCCTGGAGTTGGTCAGGGTCACCGAGGCCGCGGCACTCGCCGCCTCCCGCTGGATGGGCCGCGGAGACAAGGACGGGGCAGACGGCGCCGCCGTGGACGCCATGCGGCACGTGCTCAACTCGGTCACCATGGACGGAATCGTGGTCATCGGCGAAGGCGAGAAGGACGAGGCGCCGATGCTCTTCAACGGTGAGGTCCTGGGCAACGGCCACCCGCCCCTCACCGACATTGCGGTCGACCCCATCGACGGCACCACCCTCACCTCCCTCGGCCGGGCCAACGCCATCGCCGTCATCGCCGTCAGCGAACGGGGAACCATGTACGACCCCGGGCCGTGCGTGTACATGGAGAAGATCGCCGTGGGTTCCGAGTGCGCCGAGGCCATCGACATAACGAAGTCGGTCACCCAGAACCTGAACATGATCGCCGAGGCCAAGGGAGAACCTGTGCGCGACCTCACCGCCGTGATCCTGGACCGCGACCGGCACTCCGAACTCATCGCCGAAGTCCGTGGGGCGGGCGCCCGCATCAGGCTCATCCCCGACGGCGACGTCGCCGGCGCCATCTCCGCCGCATGGACCGACACCGGGGCCGACGTGCTGTTCGGCATCGGCGGTACCCCGGAGGGCGTCATAGCCGCAGCAGCGCTCAAGTGCATGGGCGGCGCCATCCAGGGCAGGCTCTGGGCACGCAACGAGGCCGAGCGCATGGCAGCGGTCGACCTGGGCTACGACCTCGACCTGGTCCTGACCACCGACGACCTCGTGTCCGGTGACAACTGCTTCTTCGCGGCCACGGGCATCACCGACGGAGACCTGCTGAAGGGTGTGCACTACACCCCGGGCGCCGCCCACACGGAGTCGCTGGTGATGCGGTCCAAGTCGGGCACCGTGCGCGTGGTCAAGGCCGACCACAAGCTGGACAAGTTGGAGGCCTACTCCTTCGGCTACTAGGCCCGGTTGCCTGGCCGTCCTCCGCTTTCGCTTGGCACTCCACCCGTTGGCCATCGCCGAGCACCGCGGTCGACCACCCGCTCGTCGATACCCGACACTGGCCCGCACCGACACGCGGTCCACTCCAGAATCGCTGACAACATCTACCTCACCAGCCATCGGTGCCTGACCCACTACTGACCAGCCTCTGTTCACGCCCGGATGCCCGGTACAACCGACGTCTGGTGTGCGGAAGAGAGAGAACAGCAAGTGGACCTGACATATTTCCTCACTCCGGTGACGGGAAACCCAGGAATCCTCGCAGGTTCGGTGTTCAAGATTGCCGAATACAAGGCACCTCTGGCCCGTCGTCTGCTGTCATCGGCAACGGCTCTGGTTGTTGGTGCCCTCACGCTTGGTGCCGGAGGCACTCCGGTGGTAGGACGCCGATTCCATATCAGGTCTGTCGAGTCAGGAACAGTTCTGGGCGAGGTTGAGGACTCCATGATGATCGTGGCCGACCTGGGCGAACTGCTGCGCAGGGGACTCGTGGACCTGACGCCCAGGGAGTTCGTCGAAACCTGGATGCCGGAGGTGCCACCAGAGGACTGGTGAACGGAGCCAGGATCCGACCTGGCTCCACACGCCACTTCAGTCGAGACCGAAGCCGGGGCACCAGGTCGTTGTCATGACCATCCAGCCACGGCCATCACGCAACTCCTCCGGCTTGACGAGCACGACCTCCCGATCGTCAACGGCGAGGGTGCCGCGAGGTCCGGAGTCGGTGTATGTCCGACCACCGTGCGCCTCCATGAACGGACCGAGCGCCTTCACCGCCGCCTCGGCACTGGTCGGCTCACCGACGGCATCGGCTGAGACCGAGAGGACCCAGGAGTAGCGCCCCTCCATCGGGCAGTCGAGGCGGCCGTCGATGTAGGTGAGATGGATCGGTTCCACCGGTGCATCGCCCGACCACGAGCCACCGGACAGGGAGGCCAGCGCCAGCAGGCCGAGAAGGCCACCGGCGAGAATCCACCTGATCACGGCCCGGACAATAGCCAACAGAGACGATTCGACTCTCACGGCCTCTTCCGGCCGACGCCGCTGCCGGGCCGCGACCACTCGCTAGATGCTCGCTCTTCGAGACCCGGCACCAGCGCCAACCCAGACCAGCGTTCGGCAACTCTTGGTTCTTGTCTCCACTGAAGAAGCGAGGAGGCTGGAGGCGAGCACGCAGTGGGAATGTGGTTTCAGGCCGTGCGGAGCAGGCATGTGAGAGCGAGCGGTGCCGGGTCGGTATTCGGCGGAGCTTGCGCAGCCGGACCCGGCCCGGTGACACAGCCGTTCAGAGGCCAGCGGCAGATCGTCAGAAGTGAACAGCCCGAACGACGGCGAGCCGGTCAGGCCTCTGAGCCGGCCACCTTCAGGCGCAGGTCCGCACGGGCCATCGCACCGGCGGCGTCGGCATCGTCCTTGTCGGCTGCCAGCGCGACCTCGGCTGCGGTCCTGGCGGCACGGGCCCGCTCGACGTCGATCTCGCCCACGGCCTCGGAGACGTCGGAGAGGATGGTCACCTTCGTGCCTACCACCTGCACGAACCCCTGGTGGACGGCGATGGTGTCGCGGTCGCCGCCGGGATGGACCACGTCGACCGACCAGACGGCCAGCACGCCGACGAACGGCACGTGGCCCGGCTGGAAGGCGATGTCGCCGCCCCCGACCGTGCGGGCGATGACCATCTCGGCCTCGCCGCTGTAGGCGATGCCCTCCGGGGAGACCAACTCCACCTGGAACGTCATGGTCGGTCCTAGGCCTGGAGCTCGCGGGCCCTGCGACGTGCGTCGTCGGCACCGCCGACGTTCAGGAACGCCTGCTCGGGAAGGTCGTCAAGGTCACCGTCGACGATGGCGGCGAACGAGTCGACCGTCTCCTCGACCGGCACCGTCACGCCGGGCAGGCCGGTGAAGACCTCGGCCACGTTCATGGGCTGCGACAGGAAGCGCTGGACCTTGCGGGCCCGGGCCACGGTGATCTTGTCCTCCTCGGACAGCTCGTCGAGACCCAGGATGGCGATGATGTCCTGCAGTTCCTTGTAGCGCTGCAGGATCTCCTGCACACGTCGGGCCGTGCTGTAGTGCTTCTCGCCCACGACCTCTGGGGTCAGGATCGTCGACGTCGACGCCAACGGGTCCACGGCCGGGTATATGCCGAGGGCGGCGATGTCGCGGCTCAACTCGGTGGTGCCGTCGAAGTGCGTGAACGACGTGAACGGTGCCGGGTCGGTGTAGTCGTCGGCAGGCACGTACACGGCCTGCATCGACGTGATCGACCGGCCGCGCGTGGTCGTGATGCGCTCCTGGAGGACGCCCATCTCATCGGCCAGTGTGGGCTGGTAGCCCACTGCCGACGGCATGCGGCCGAGCAGGGTCGACACCTCGGAGCCGGCCTGGACGAAGCGGAAGATGTTGTCGATGAACAGCAGCACGTCCTGGCCCTGCACGTCGCGGAAGTACTCGGCCATGGTCAGCGCCGACAGGGCGACGCGCAGGCGCACGCCCGGCGGCTCGTCCATCTGGCCGTAGACGAGGGCGGCCTTCTCGAGCACGCCCGACTCGCCCATCTCCAGGTAGAGGTCGGTGCCCTCACGGGTGCGCTCCCCGACGCCGGCGAACACCGACACGCCACCGTGGTTGGTGGCCACGCGGTTGATCATCTCGGTGATGAGGACCGTCTTGCCCACGCCGGCACCGCCGAACAGGCCGATCTTGCCGCCCTGCATGTACGGGGTGAGCAGGTCGATGACCTTCACGCCGGTCTCGAACATCTGGGCCTTGGGCTCGAGGGTGTGGAACGCCGGGGCCGAACGGCGGATCTCCCAACGCTCGGTGATCTCCCCCAGCGGCGCGGAGTCGAGCTGGCCTCCGATCACGTTGAACACGTGGCCGAGGGTGACGTTGCCGACGGGAACGGTGATGCCCTGGCCGGTGTTGCGCACCGCCGTGCCCCGAGTGAGGCCGTCGGTGGGCTTCATGGCGATGGCCCGCACCCGGCCGTCGCCGATCTGCTGGGCCACCTCGGCGACGATCGTGATTTCCTTGCCGTCGATCACGACGTCGAACTCGAGGGCCGTGTTGATCTCGGGAAGGCTGTCGGGCGGGAACTCGGCGTCGATCACCGGTCCGGCGATGCCGACGATGTGCCCGACCTTCAGTTCGGAGGCCTGTGCGGCTTCGGTGACGGTCATGGTTGCTCCTGGCTCTTTTCTGGTTCTGAAGCGATCTGGATTGTCAGGACCGGGCGCCCGCAGGCACCTGGGTCTTGGTCTTGTCGTCCCGGCTACCACCCAGCGCCTCGGCGCCGCCGACGATCTCCATGATCTCGTTGGTGATGGCGTCCTGACGGGCCTGGTTCATCTCACGTGACAACCTGACGATCATGTCCTCGGCGTTGTCGGTGGCGGCCTTCATTGCCCGCTGGCGGCTGGCGTGCTCGGACGCCGCCGACTCCAGGAGGGCGCCGAACAGGCGGGCCTCGACGTAGCGCGGCAACAGGGCCTCGAGCACCGCCTCGGGCGACGGCTCGAACTCGAACGAGGCCGCTGCCCCCGCCTCGCCGTGGCCGGACTCAGCCATGACCGCGGTGCTCTCGAGGGGCAGGAACCGCCGCACGACGACCCTCTGGCTGCCGATGCTGATGAACTCGGTGTACACGAGCTCCACCCGGTCGATCTCACCGGACTCGAACAACCCGGCGATGGAGTCTGCCACGGCCTTGGCGTCGTCGTAACCGGGATTGTCGCTGATCCCCTCCGTGAACGAGTCGATCCGGTAGTTGCGGAACCGGAAGTAGTCGCGGCCCTTCTTGCCGATCACTAAGAGGGCGTAGTCGGCTCCCTCGGCCTGTGCGTTGCGCACCTGGCGTTCGGCGGCACGGATGATCGAGGAGTTGTAGGGGCCTGCG
>DQOF01000066.1 GCA_015658775.1 Acidimicrobiia bacterium
CTTGGCGACATGCTCCGGGGCGAAAGTGTCGAAACCGGCGTTCGGCTTCTCGAACAGCGTCGAGGCGGCTCCACCCATCGTCATGCGGGTACGGGCGCGTGGCACGACCGTGTTCGCCGTGCACCCGAAGCGCAACGCCTCACGCGCCGCCGACAGCGTCAGGCTCGAGATGCCAGCCTTGGCGGCGCTGTAGTTGGCCGACCCGAGTGCGCCGATGAGGAACGCTTCAGACGAGGTGCTGATGAGGCGACCGCCGAGAGGCTCCTCCCCTTCGGCCTTCCACCGCTCCCGCCAGTGGGCGAGGGTGTGGCGGATCGTGCAGAAGTGTCCCTTCAGGTGCACCCGGACGACGTCGTCGAACTGGGCCTCGCCCATCTTCTGGATCATGCCGTCACGGATGAAGCCGGCGTTGTTGACGAGGATGTCGAGCGATCCGAACCCGTCGACAGCCGTGCGGACGAGGTCCTGCGCCTGGTCCCAGTCGGCCACGTCGCCGAAGTGGGCCAACGCCGAACCGCCGGCGTCGCGGATCTCGGCAACCGTCTCGTTGGCCGGCTGCTCGGCGGCACCCGTTCCATCGAATCCGGATCCCAGGTCGTTGACGACGACGCTCGCCCCGAGCGATGCCAGCTCGATGGCCTCGGCCCTGCCCAGCCCCCGACCGGCCCCCGTCACGATGGCCACCCTGCCGTCCAGGAGGCCCATCGTCAGATCCGCTCGATGATCGTGGCCGTACCTATTGCTCCGCCACAGCACATCGTGACGAGTGCCGTGGTCTCGTCGCGACGCTCCAACTCGTGCAGGGCCGTGACGATCAGGCGTGAGCCGGTGGCGCCCACCGGATGGCCGAGGGCGATGGCACCTCCGTTGACGTTCACCTTGTCCGGGTCGATCTCCGGATTCTGCTGCAGCCACGAGAGCACCACGACGGCGAACGCCTCGTTGCACTCGAAGAGGTCGATGTCGGACAGAGACATGCCGGACCTCTCCAGAACCCGGGCCGTCGCATCGATGGGACCGTCCAACAGGTAGTAGGGGTCGACGCCGACCACCACGTTCGCCACGATCCGGGCACGGGGTGCCAGGCCGAATCGGCGGGCCCTCTCCGGGGTCATGTGGAGCAGCCCCGCTGCACCGTCCGAGATCTGTGAGGAGTTGCCAGCCGTGTGGATACCGCCCTCCAGGACCGGCTCGAGGCGTGCGAGGCCCTCGGCGGTGCTGTCGCGCGGCCCCTGGTCCCTTGTCACGGCCCGGGTACCGCCGGTCGGGGTTCCGCCATCGTCGAGGATCGGTACATCGACGGGGAGGATCTCCCTGTCGAACCGGCCCTCCGACTGCGCTGCTGCGGCCCTCAACTGTGAGCGCAGACCCCACCCGTCCACCTGTTCACGGGTGATGCCGCGGTTGGCGGCGATCCTCTCGGCCGCCTCGAACTGGTTGGGACTGTCCCACGGGAAGTCATCGGGCTTGGACCGACCCGGTCCGTTGCGGGTGTTCATACCGAGACCCACATGGCTCATCAACTCGACACCGCAGGCCAGGCCGACATCGATGGTGCCGTTGCCGACCAGGGCACTTATGAGGTTGTTGGCCTGCTGTCCGGACCCACACTGGGAATCGACCGTGGTCGCTCCCGTCGTGTAGTCGTCGCCGGTGGTCAACCACGCCGTGCGCGTAACGTTGCTGGCCTGCTCACCGGCCTGGGTCACGCACCCGCCGATGACCTGGTCGACGTCCGCGGGATCGATTCCCGCCCGGTCGACGATCCCCCTCTGGAGGTGGCCGAGGAGTTGCGAGGCGTGGAAGCCGCTGAGGGCACCGGTGACGGAGCGCCCCCGGCCGATCGGCGTTCTGAGCGCCTCGACGATCACCGAATCTGCCACCGTGGTCTGCTCCTGATGTCGGGTCGGGCGCTGCGGGCGCCCTCTGCCACCGGCCCACTCGGGCCGACCGGCGCCATCATCGCCCATCGCGACCACGTCCGGCCATCCCTGCCGAAACTCAGGACCGGACATCCGGCCCTCCGACCTGTAGGAGCATGTCCGACCGGGACTACGGTCGCCGTTCGTGCCGATCGACGACCCGCGGGTGATCCTGACCACCGCCAACCTGCGGGACCTCGGAGGCCTTCCCACCTCCGACGGCTGGACGGTACGCACGGGCCGCCTGTTCCGGAGCGGCCACCTGTGCGATCTGGACGATGCCGGGCTGTCCGTGGTCGGGGCACTGGGCGTGCGGACGATCGTGGACCTCCGCCGACCCGTTGAGATCGCCGAACGCCCACACCCCGACGTGCCGGGTGCCGAGCTGATCCACTGCCAGGTCTCCGACGACGACAACGAGTTCGCCGTGGTCGCCAACATGCTCGACGATGCCGAGGGGACCATCGACGGACCGGCCGCGGTCGAGGACTACTTCCGACGCAACGTCGACGGCCGCCTCGACGCCTACCGGCCGGTGTTCCGGCTGGCAACCGACCCCGCCCGACTGCCGCTGCTGTTCAACTGCACCGCCGGGAAGGACCGCACAGGGTTCGTGGCCGCCGTGCTGCTCAGGCTGCTCGGCGTCGACGAGGCCACGGTGCTCGGGGACTACCTGCTCACCAACGAGGTCAGGCGTCCGTGGCTGGAGGAGCGGGAGAACCTGTGGAGGCGTACCGCCGCCGCCGGCCGGGGCATCGACCCCACCGACCTGGCCGACGGACAGCTCACCAACCTCCGGGCACTCCTGTGGTGCCAACCGTCCTTCCTGGAAGCCTCCTTCGCAGCGGTCACCGACGGCTGGGGCTCCTGGGAGGCCTTCCGCCGTGACGGCCTCGGCATGGACGACGAGCGGTTCGACGCCTTCCGCGACGCATTGCTGGCCTGACCTGTTCCAACCGGGCCGCTCCCTCCCGGCCCGCCGACCCGAAATGTCCGGCGCCGTTGGCACCGGCGCCGTTGGCACCGGCGCCTCCGGTGGCCCATGATCCCATCACACGACGAACACGAGGTAGGGCAATGACCAACAGGGACCGGATCTACATCGACGGCCAGTGGGTGCCGTCCGACGGCGACGGAAGCATCGACGTCCTGAACCCCTCCGACGAGGAGGTCATCGGCTGCGTGCCCGACGGCACGACCGCCGACGTGGACGCCGCCGTGGCCGCTGCGAAGGCGGCCTTCCCGACCTGGTCGGCACTCCCACTGGAGGACCGGCTCGGCTACATAGAGGCACTCGCCGCGCAGCTGGGTGCCCGCGCCGAGGAGATCGGAACGCTCATCTCTCGGGAGATGGGCATGCCACTGGGCATGTCGACGATGATCCAGGCCGGTATGCCGGCGGCCACGACCGGAAGCGTTGCCGGTACCGCCCGGGCCTTCCCGTTCGAGGAGACCATCGGCCGCACGCTCGTCACCCGTGAGGCGGTCGGCGTAGTCGGCTGCATCACGCCGTGGAACTTCCCGCTCCACCAGATCATGGCCAAGATCGCCCCTGCGATGGCCGTGGGCTGCACGGTGGTACTCAAGCCCAGCGAGGTGGCACCGCTGAACGCCTTCCTGTTGGCCGAGATCATCGACGACCTGGGCTTCCCACCCGGGGTCTTCAACCTGGTCTGCGGTTTCGGGCCGGTCGTCGGCGAGGCGATAGCCGCACACCCCGATGTCGACATGGTGTCGTTCACCGGCTCGACGAGGGCCGGGACCCGCGTGGCCGAGGTTGCTGCGGCCAACGTGACCCGGGTCCACCAGGAACTGGGCGGCAAGTCGGCCAACATCATCCTGGACGACGCCGACTTCGCCACAGCCATCCCCGGGTCGGTCGGCGCCTGCTACCTCAACTCGGGCCAGACCTGCAGCGCCCACACCCGCCTGCTCGTGCCGAGGGAGAGGATGGACGAGGTCGCGGAGCTTGCGGCCCAGGCCGCCGCCGGCTTCACGGTCGGCCCGGCCGACGACGCAGGAAGCCGCCTCGGCCCGCTGGTCTCCCAGGCCCAGTGGGACAGGGTCCAGGGCTACATCCAGACCGGCATCGACGAGGGCGCCACCCTGGTGACCGGCGGGACCGGGAAGCCCGACGGGCTGGAGTCCGGCTACTACGTCAAGCCCACGGTCTTCGCCGACGTGGACAACTCGATGACCATCGCGCGGGAGGAGATCTTCGGACCGGTGCTCTCGATCATCGGCTACGACGACGACGACGACGCCATAGCCATAGCCAACGACACCGAGTACGGCCTCTCGGGTGGCGTGTGGAGCACCGACCACGACCGCGCCCTGGCCGTGGCCAAGCGTCTGCGCACCGGTGAGGTCGACATGAACGGCGCCTTCCTCAACTCGGACGCGCCCTTCGGCGGCTACAAGAAGTCGGGCAACGGACGCGAGCTGGGCCGCTACGGGCTCGAGGAGTTCCTGGAGGCCAAGCAGATCAACCTGCCGATGGGCTGACCGGCCGCCGGGGTGGAAGCCGGGTGACACCCCTCAGAC
>DQOF01000127.1 GCA_015658775.1 Acidimicrobiia bacterium
ATCGCCATCATCGATGGCATCCGTCAACTCCCACGGGGCGACGCCTCCAGCCTCTCCCATGTACGGGGCCACGTCGGCGGCCCCCAGGCCTGTACCGGGACCGAACACGGCCGTGAGGGTGGACAGCAGGCTGACCACCCTGGATCGGTCCTCGCCGATCCGCTCGGTGACGAGCGACCTGGCCCGTCCGTCCAGGTCCACCTCGGCCTCCTCGAAGCGCTGAGACAGCCACTGCGTGGCGTCGCGTCCCCGACCGGTGGAGCACCGCCGCACCTCGCCGCCGGCCCCGGCTATCGCCCCCGTGAGAGACTTCGGCGCCGCGTTCAACCGCTGCTGGGGTGGGTTGACGCCCTTCTCCCACACCAGGATCAACCTTGTCGTCTCGAGCGGGGCCTTCAGGTAGTCGACAAGCGGTGCCACGTCGTCCACCCGACCGAACCGGCCCACGTGCCTCCCGACGACCACCCGCCGGCTGGTGAGCATCGGAGGTGTCTGGGCAGCGTCGACCAGGGTCGCCAGGTCGAAGTCGCCGTCGGTCCTGTACTGCTCCTCTGTGAGTTCCTCGAGGGCCATGGAGCGGTCGTCATCGCCGAGTGCGCTCGTCACTGCTGCGCGTACGGCTTCGGCGATGAGCAGATCGTCGTCGCCGGTGATCAGCACCACCTTTGGGTCGGTCATGCGGTGGCCTCGACCCTTGCGGCCAGGATGTCGGCCATGACGTCGGCCACCCGTCGGGCGCCTCGGACGTCGTGGGCCCGCAGGATGCGGCAGCCCAGGGCTATGCCCAGGGCGTGTGCCGCCCAGGTGGCCTCGACCCGGTCGTCCACGTCGGCGTCGACCATCTCCCCGATGAAGCCCTTGTTGGATGCCGACAGGAAGACCGCGTAGCCGAGGCCCACGAGATCGTCCGAGTTGCGCAGCAGGGCTGCCGACATCGCCGGCGTCTTGCCCAGGTCCAGGCCGGCGTCCAGCATGATCCGACGAGGGGGTATTCCGGCCTCCTCGGCCCAACCGGCCCTCTCGGCGAGGAATCCCCTCACCTCGCCCAGGAGGTCGCCGTACACCGGGGTCGGATCGGGGATCCGTGGTCCCAGCCTGACGTGGGTGGCCACCACAGCCGCCCGATGGCCTGCGCACGCCGGAAGGTAGGCAGGATCGGCGAAGCCGCTGATGTCGTTGCCTATACAGGCGCCCGCTGCGAAGGCCGCCTCGGCCACGGCCCCCCGGAACGTGTCGATGGCGATAGGCAGGTCGAACCGGCGTCGCAGCGCATCCACCGCTCCTGCCACGCGGTCGATCTCCTCGGCGAACGTGACCTCCGGGCCGGGGCCGGCCTTGACCCCTCCCACGTCCAGGATGTCGGCACCGTCGGCCACCTGCCGGTCTGCCAGTCGCAGGAAGTCGTCGAAGCCCCAGTGCCGGCCCCGGTCGAAGAAGGAGTCGGGTGTCCTGTTCAGGATTCCCATGACCAGGGACCTTGTCGAGATGTCGTACCCGTGCTCTGGCCCCAGCTCGACGATCACCCGGCCGACGGTACACGGCGCGATGGCTGGGACAGGTCGCCCTGCAGGGGTGCAAGCCCCGGGGGCAGCATGCGTATGGCCAGGAGTCCACTGCCGACGTCTATGCGCCAACGGTCGCCGCCGACGTCCATCACCGTCCCGGTTACGAGAGTCTCGGCGTCTGTCAAGCCCGGTGGGCCAAGGCGACGGTGCGGACCGAAGCGCTCGACCAGTGCCGCGGAGACTCCAGGACCCACGGGCTCACGGAACACGATGAGAACGGGACTGTGCACGCCGCGCCTTCTGAGCGATTCGAGGAGGCGACGAGGCGACATCTGCCGGTCGACCACGACGACGGACCCTCCGCCGTCGAGCAGCCGGATGCCGTCGGCGATGCCCGTGGGCGGTGGGCGGAGAGCCTGCACCGTCCCGACCGCGGCCAACGTCACCAGGGTCGATGCGAGCAGCAGGCGGGCCACCCGGATCCGGCCAAGGTGGGACAGTGCCGCCGTCGAGGCGACCAGGACCGACACCGCCACGGCGGAAGGCGCACCGAGCAGGCCCAGGGGGCGCCGACCCACCCATTCGGCGACACCGGCTACCCAGCGCAGGCCCACCCCACTCGGCAGGTGGACAATGGCATCCAGCGGGGGCCCGAATGCTCCTGCCACCAGGCCTCCGGTGAGGCCCCACACCATGAGGGGACCTGCCACGGGCGCGGCCAGGAGGTTGGCCGGACGGGCAGCGACCGGAACCGGCCCGAAGAGGACGAGCAGCAGCGGCGCCACCGCCGCCTGGACCGCCAGGGTGACACCGGCAGCCTCGGACAGCATCCGGGGTCCCGGCATCCTCGTCGGCCAACGGTCGTGCGCCGACGAGGATGCCGGCCTAGGCGGCCACCGATAGTTGGAAGGCCGCCCGATGGACAAGCAGGGGGTCGACCTGCAGGAGCACGACGACCGATGCTCCGAGGAGTCTGAGCCCACAGGTGGTCCGGCCGCGGGCGGCGGCCAGGGCGCTGCCACCCGCCATCACCGTGGCCCGGAGGACCGATGGCTCGAACCGGGTGGCGAGGGCGAAGAAGGACAGAAGTACAAGTGCCAGGGGCAGGCGGTAGCGGAACCTGATGCGCAGCAGGACCGGTCCCGCCGCAGCCAGGACGAACGCCACGTTCTGGCCCGACACGGCCAGCAGGTGTCCGAGGCCGGCCGCCCGGAAGTCGTCGGACGTGCGATCGCTCTGGCCTCGGTCGTCACCTACCACCAGTCCCGTCAGGAGCGCCGCCCTCTCCCGTCCGAGCGGTGACGCTCCCCGTGCGAGGGTGCGACGCAGGCTGTTGGCCAGGCCATGGACGGTCCCGGCAGGCACCGTCGGACCCACCCTGTCGGCCCTGAGCGTTCCGGCCACGTGGCGGGTGCGCTGCCAGCGTCGGGGGCTGCCGTCCAGAACGCCCTCGACCTCGATCCCGTCTCCGGCGAGCAGCGGTCAGCAGGCGCCCGACCGTGGGTGGCCGCTCGAACAGGATGTCGTCGATACGGCGACGCAACAGGCCCGGAGGCCTCTCCCGGGTCACGCCACCCCCTTCCCGGTTGGACGGGTCTTCGGGGGAAGGCCGGTTCGGGATGCCCGGCTACGGGGGAAGGTTCAGCGGCAGGTCAGAAGAGCGCCGACGTGAGGCGGCGGCGCCACTCGGCGGTGCGGTCGTCGTCAGGTCCCAGCACGTCCAGCAGGTCTACGAAGCGACGCCGTGCCTCCTCGTCGTTTCTGACGCGCGGTAGCAGGTCGGTCAGCGCTGCGTCGAAGTCCTCCACGGCCTCGAGCCTGGCGAGAGCAGCCAGGCGCCGCGTCTCCGCCGACTCGGGAATCCCGGCCAGCAGTGCCAGCGCCTCTTCGCGATCGTCGTCGTCGTCGCGGTCTATGAGGAGCGAGGCCATGGCGGCGACGGCATCCACGTTGTCGGCAACCAGCTCGAGCGCTGCCCGCAGCGAGGGCTCGTCACCGGCCGCTATCAGGCGGTCGACCTCGCTGACCTCCTCGTCGGGGAGGAGGCCTGCCACGAAGGTCCTGACGGCCTCTTCTCCCTGGGCTCCCACGAAGCTTGCGACCACCTGGCCGTCACGCATGGCGAACACCGCCGGTATGGACTGGACCTGGAACGCCTGGGCGACCTCAGGGTTATTGTCGATGTCGACCTTCGCCAACTCGACGCGGCCTCCGGTGTCGGCCACGACCTTCTCGATGATCGGGGTCAGCGACCTGCAGGGTCCGCACCACTCGGCCCACAGGTCGACGACGACCGGTACCTGTTTCGAGCGCTCCAGCACCTGATCCTGGAATGTGGCGTCGGTGACGTCCATGGGGTCAGGGTAGGGAACCCTCCGCCGGCCTCCACTACCGTCACCCGTGATGAGCGACGTACCCGGGATCAGGCACGAGAACGTCCGCCGGTGGATGGACTCACACGTCGGGGGCGTCAACGGCGACCTCCGGTTCCACCAGATAGCAGGCGGCCACTCGAACCTGACCTTCACGGTGAGCGACGGGTCCGGCCGTCGATGGGTCCTGCGCCGCCCGCCCCTCGGACACGTGCTGGCCACCGCCCACGACATGGCCCGGGAGCACCGTGTCATCAGCGCCCTCACCGACAGCGGGGTGCCTGTGCCGGGCATCGTCGGGCTGTGCGAGGACACCGCTGTCAACGACGCCCCGTTCTACGTGATGGAGTTCGTGGAGGGCGTCGTCATTCGCACCGTCGAGGAGGCCGAACAGCACCCCGTCGAGTTGCGCAAGCGCATGGGGCGCTCCCTCATCGAGGTACTGGGATGCATCCACGGCGTCGACGTGGACGCCGTGGGGCTCGGAGACCTGGGCCGCCGCGAGGGCTACATCGAACGACAGCTCCGGCGCTGGGACAGGCAGTTCAGGGAGTCGGCGACCCGCGAGGTCCCCCACGTCCTGGAGGTACACGACACCCTCGCCTCGCGTGTTCCGGAGCAACAGGGCGTGGGAATCGTGCATGGCGACTACCGCCTCGACAACACGATGATGGGCCTCGACGGAAGGGTCGCGGCCGTCCTGGACTGGGAGTTGTGCACCCTCGGCGACGCCCTGGCGGATGTCGCCGGTGTGATCGCCTATGCCGACGAACGCACAGCCGGCGGCACGAGCCTTGCGATGTCGGTCGAGGGCTTTCCCACCGCCTCGGAGGTCCGGGAGCTCTATGCCACTGCCAGTGGCCGTGATCTCGCCAACCTCGACTTCTACATCGCCTTCGCCTACTGGCGGACGGCCTGCATCATCGAGGGCGTCTACGCCCGGTACGCTGCCGGCGCAATGGGCTCGGATGTCGACCCGGCCGCCGTCGAGGCATTCGGCCTGCGGGTCGGGGTGCTGGCCGAGTTGGCCCGTGAGGCCGCATCCCACCTTCCCGTGCAGGGCGGCAGGTGAGGTGCGGATGGGGAGCATGCCGTGAGCGGTGACATCTCCCCCCTCGTCACCTGCTTCCAACCGGAGCACCTGGAGGACCCGGTGCTCGTGATGGTCTGCGGTGGCTGGGTCGACGCCGCAGGCTCGGCCAACGCCTGCCGGGAACGACTCCGCGCACCGGGAACCGGCCGCCTCATCGCCAGATTCGACGCCGATCGCCTGCTCGACCATCGTGCGCGGAGGCCGACGGTGCACCTCGTGGACGGGGTGAGTCGCAGACTCGAGTGGCCTGCGATCGAGTTGCATCTGGTCGAGACGGACGGCGACCGCGACATCCTCCTGCTGGACGGCCCTGAACCCGACCACGAGTGGAGGGGGTTCGCCGCTTCTGTCGTCGACCTCTGCCACCGGCTGGGGGTGGACCTGGTCGTGGGCCTTGGCGCCTATCCGGCGGCCGTACCCCACACCCGCCCCACCCGCCTCTCGTGCACGGCCGGCTCGTCCGACCTGACCAGGGAACTGGACTTCGTGACCGCCACCCTCGAGGTGCCTGCCGGCATCCAGGCCGTGATCGAGGTAGAGGCGGCACGGTCGGGAATTCGGGCGGTAGGCATCTGGGCGCAGGTGCCCCACTACCTGTCGACAAGCTCGTACCCGCCGGCTTCGCTGGCCCTCCTCGAGGCGTTCACGTCCCTGACAGACTGCGCCGTGGATGTAGGCCCCCTATCGGAGAAGGCGCTGGCGACGCGAGCGAGGCTGGACGACCTGGTGATCCGGAACCCCGATCACGTCACCATGCTCGAGCAGCTCGAAGTCGCCTACGACGACCTGCACGACCTCGGGTCACGTCTTCCCAGCGGCGAAGACCTGGCGGCCGAACTGGAACGGTACCTGCGCAACCGGGACGACTGAAGCCCGTCACGTGGGCTGAGCGACCCGGTCAACCGGTCAGACGACCAGGTTCA
>DQOF01000051.1 GCA_015658775.1 Acidimicrobiia bacterium
GAAGGGAATCGAACCCTCATCATCAGCTTGGAAGGCTGAGGTTCTAGCCTTTGAACTACACCCGCGGCGGGCAAGAGCGTAGCGGACACCCCCGGCAAGCCGATCAGACTTAGCCTCGCCCCCCGGGAGGCGGCCTGCGATGGGGATGCACGAGTACGACGAGACGACCGACGATCTGGCGTGGGCCGTCTTCAGGTACGCCCTGAACCGGATCCGGATGGACCCCCCGCTCGACGGCCCGCTGACAGTGGAGCAGTTGCGCGATGCGGTCGGGCAGACCATCACGAGGGATGGCCTCGGTGGTGACGAGGCACTCGCCGTGTTCGCCGACCACCTGGCGCCGGCCTGCATCTCGGCCGACCACCCCCGGTACCTGGCATTCGTGCCCGGAGCGCCCTCGGAGGCGGCGGCTCTCTTCGACCTCGTCGTCGGTGCCTCGTCCTTCTGCGGGACCTCGTGGTTGGACGCCTCCGGCGCCGTCTACGCGGAGAACCAGGCGCTCCGCTGGATCTCGGACCTGGCGGGAATGCCGGCAGAGGCGGGCGGATGCTTCGTCTCCGGCGGAACCATGGGCAACCTCTCAGCGCTCGTCGCAGCACGCGATCAGGCCGGCCGCAGGTCGGGAAGGCCGCAGCGCTGGGCTGTCGTGGTTGCCGACAGCGCCCATTCGTCCGTGGCGTCGGCGGCCGGGGTCATGGACGTAGACGTCCTGGAGGCGGGTACCGACGACCGGCGCCGCCTACGCGGAGCGGCCGTCTCGGAGGCGATCGAAGGGAGGTCCGCCGGAACCGAGGTGTTCGCCGTCGTGGCGACGGCCGGGACGACCAACCTGGGAGTGGTCGACGCGCTCGACGAGGTGGGGGAGGCTGCGGCCGCGGCCGGTGCATGGTTCCACGTCGATGGCGCCTATGGCTGCGCCGCTCTCGCCGCACCGTCGGTCCGCGACCTGTTCGACGGAATAGAGCGTGCCGATTCTCTGGTCGTCGACCCGCACAAGTGGCTCTTCGCCCCCTTCGACTGTGCGGCGCTCATCTACAGGGATCCGGCCGTGGCCCGGGCCGCCCACACCCAGCACGCTGGCTACCTGGACCCGATCAACGAACGCGGCGAGTGGAACCCCAGCGACTATGCGCAGATGCTGACCCGTAGGGCCAGGGGCCTGCCGTTCTGGTTCTCCCTCGCCGTCCACGGCACCGAGGCCTACACGGAGGCGGTGGAGACGACACTCGAGGTGGCCCGACGGGGAGCCGACCTTATCGAGGCTGCACCACACCTCGACCTGATCATGGTGCCGACACTGTCGGTGCTGGCATTTAGGCGGATCGGCTGGTCGGCGGGGGAGTATGCCGCCTGGTCGGAGCAGCTCATGGCCGAGGGCACGGCGCTGGTGATGCCGACCTCGGTTGACGGTGAGCCGGCCCTGCGCTTGTGCATCGTGAACCCGCGCACCACCGTCGACGACCTGGCAGTGGTCCTCGACACCCTCTCCTGAGGCTGGGCCCACGAGGCGGGTCTCCCGAGGCTGGGCTCCCGAGGCTGGGCTCCCGAGCTGGGCTCCCGAGCTGGGGACCCTGCGTCTCCCGACTGGGGCCGATCAGCCCCCCGGTACACTCCGGGCACTGTGGAGACGACGATTGAGACACTTGACGGCGATCGCGTGAGGCTGACAGTCGCCGTCGACGCCGCCGAGTTCGACACCGCCGTGGATGCCGCCTTCCGGCGTCTGGCCAAGGAGGTCAGGTTGCCCGGCTTCCGCCCGGGCAAGGCGCCCCGCAAGGTCCTGGAGGCCCGGCTGGGTACCGGCGTCGGTCGACAGGAGGCACTCCAGTCGGCGCTGCCCGACTACTACGGCCGGGCGCTCGCAGACCTCGAGGTCGACGCCATCGACTCGCCAGAGATCCAGATCACAGGCGGAGCCGAAGAGGGCAACCTCACCTTTGATGCGGTGATCCCGGTCCGTCCCAGGCCGTCAGTGGCAGGTCACGGCTCTCTCCGGGTGGTGATACCGGTGCCCTTCGCCACCGACGCCGACATCGGCAGCCGGCTCGACCTGCTCCGCAGCCGGCACTCGTCGCTCGAGACCGTGGACAGGCCCGCCGAAGACGGCGACCAGGTGACCATCGACATCGACGGCACGCACGAGGGCGAGGCCGTCGATGGCCTGACGGCAGCCGACTACCTCTACGAGGTCGGTGGCGGTGCGGTGGTTCCGGAGATCGACGAGAACCTGAGGGGATCCAGCGCCGGCGACATCCTCGAGTTCGAGGCCGAACACCCCGAAGAGGACGGTGTCCTGAGATTCCGCATCGAGGTGAAGGAGGTGCAGGTCACGGTGCTGCCCGACGTCGACGACGCCTTCGCCGCGACGGCATCCGAGTTCGACACGGCAGAGGAGCTCATCGCCGACCTGCGCCAACGCATCGACACCATGAAGCGGGACCAGGCGGCGATATTGGTACGCGACCGCACGGCCGAGGCCGTGGCCGACCTGGTGGAGATCCAGCCTCCCGCAGCGCTGGTCGAGGCCGAGATCGACGGACGAATCCGCGACCTGGCCATGCGACTCGACTCCCAGGGCCTCAAGCTCGAGCGCTACCTGGAGGCCATGGGGCGTGACGTCGACTCCCTACGCGACGACTTCCGCGAGAGTGCCGAGATCTCGTCCAGGGTCGACCTGGGCCTGCGGGCCGTAGCAGAGGCAGAAGGCCTGGAGGCCGACGACGACCTGCTCGGCAGTTACCTGGACATCCTCGCCTCCCAGTCCGACTCCGACGTGGACACGGTCCGTGAGCGGTTGAGGGAATCGGGCCGTCTCCTGGATGTGAGGGCCGACCTGCGCAAGCAGGCAGCGCTGGAATGGCTGCTCGAGCGTGTCGAGATCGTCGACGAGGACGGCAACGAGGTGGATCGGGGAATCCTGGATCCTCCTGAGCAGCCCGACGGGGACGAGATGACGGTCCCCGACGGACCGGACCCAACGGGGGAGGCTGGGGTTTCGGATCGATCGGCGGATCTGTCGGCGGACCAGCCGACTGTCGAAGCCGGGGGCGCGGGACAAGACGATGAAGTCGACGAGGAAGAGGGCGTCTGATGTCACTGGTCGATCTGGCTGTGCAGAACTACCTGGTGCCCACGGTGGTCGAACAGACCAGCCGTGGCGAGAGGGCGTACGACCTCTACTCGCGCCTGCTCAAGGAGAACATCATCTTCATAGGTACCCCACTGGACGACACGATCGCCAACCTGGTCTGCGCCCAGTTGCTGCACCTCGAGTCGGAGAACCCCGACCGGGACATAAGCCTCTACATCAACTCGCCGGGCGGAGACATCAACGCCCTCTTCGCCGTCTACGACACGATGCAGTACATAAAGCCCGACATCAACACGATCTGCTTCGGCCAGGCCGCCTCGGCGGCAGCCGTTCTGCTGGCTGCGGGCACCAAGGGCAAGCGACTGGCGCTGCCGCACTCCCGGGTCCTCATACACCAGCCGTACGCAGGAGCCCAGGGGCAGGTGTCCGACATCGAGTTGGCGTCACGTGAGATCCAGCGTCTGAAGGCCCAACTGGAGGAGATCCTGGCTCGTCACACGGGTCAGGATGTCGCAAGGATCCACGCAGACACGGACCGCGATTTCGTAATGACCGCGGCCGAGGCCAAGGAATACGGCATCATTGACGAGGTGATCGACACCAGGTCGCTGCCGGACAACAGCGGCGCGATCGCAGCGGTGACCTGACCACATGGCATTGTCCGTGGGTGGGACGCCGACGGAGTAGACGGTTTCCGACGAATATCGACACGGTAGGGCCGCAGAGGAGGGGGGTGCAGGATGGCGAAGTTCGGTGAAGGCGGCGAACTGCTGAAGTGCTCGTTCTGCGGCAAGACCCAGAAGCAGGTCAAGAAGTTGATCGCCGGCCCGGGTGTCTACATCTGCGACGAGTGCATCGACCTCTGCAACGAGATCATCGAGGAGGAGCTCTCCGAGCCCACGGACCTGTCGTTGGGCGACCTCCCCAAGCCACGTGAGATATTCGGATTCCTGGATGACTACATAGTCGGGCAGGACCATGCCAAGAAGATCCTCGCCGTGGCCGTCTACAACCACTACAAGAGGGTCCAGACAGGACGCGGCACCTCTGACGACGTTGAGTTGGCCAAGTCCAACATCCTGCTCATCGGGCCAACGGGTTGTGGCAAGACCCTCATGGCCCAGACCCTCGCCAGGATGCTCAACGTGCCGTTCGCCATAGCGGACGCCACAGCCCTCACCGAGGCGGGCTATGTGGGCGAGGACGTCGAGAACATCCTGCTGAACCTGATCCAGGCCGCCGACTACGACATCAAGAAGGCCGAGACCGGGATCATCTACATAGACGAGATCGACAAGGTCGCCCGCAAGAGCGAGAACCCGTCGATCACCCGCGACGTCTCGGGCGAAGGCGTCCAGCAGGCCCTCCTCAAGATCCTTGAGGGAACCACCGCGGCGGTGCCACCCCAGGGGGGTCGCAAGCACCCCCACCAGGAGTTCCTCCAGATAGACACGACGAACATCCTGTTCATCTGCGGTGGGGCGTTCGCGGGTCTCGAGAAGGTGATCGAGAATCGAATCGGCGGGGTTTCCGTCGGCTTCGGCGCCGACATCCGGTCGGCCGGCGAGAAGGACCTTGGCGCCTTGTTCAGCGGCGTACAGCCCGAGGATCTCATCAAGTTCGGCCTCATCCCCGAGTTCATCGGTCGCCTGCCCGTGATCGGCACCGTCTCCCAGTTGGAGATCGACGCGCTCGTACGGATCCTGGTGGAGCCCCGGAACGCACTCGTGAAGCAGTACCAGAAGATCTTCGAGTTCGAGGACATCCAACTCGAGGTGAGCGACGAGGCCCTTGTCGCGATCGCCGAACAGGCCCTCGAGCGGGGAACCGGCGCCCGTGGCCTGCGTGCCATCATGGAAGAGGTGCTGCTCGACGTCATGTACGACCTGCCGAGCGACGAGGTGGCCGGCACAGTCGTCGTCGGCATCAACACGGTGCGCGACCGAAGCAAGCCGACCGTCCTGCCGAGGGGTGACGAGCGCAGCGACCGCGCCGCGTCCTGACCGCCCGGCGACGACAGGCCGACCTCGCTCGTGGAGTACCGAGAGGCCCTCCGCTTCCTGAACCGCCATGTGAACCTGGAGGCCGCGGCCGGTCGCATCCACGGCCTCAGCCTCGATGCGATGCGAGGCCTCGTCGGCGTGATGGGCGATCCCCAGACCGACATCCGCACAGTCCACATAACGGGGACCAACGGCAAGGGGTCGGTGGCGGCGATCAGCAGCGCCCTGCTGACGGCGGCCGGACTGCGGGCGGGCTCCTACACCAGCCCCCACGTCGACACGGTCCGCGAGCGCCTGGCTATCTCCGGCGAGAAGATCACGGAGGAGGCGTTCGGCGACCTCATCGGCGACGTGTCCAGGTATGTCGAGGTGGCGCCTGAGCGCCCCTCCTACTTCGAGATTCTGTCCGCCGCCGCATTCCTGTGGTTCAGCAACGAGGCGGTCGACGTAGCTGTGGTCGAGGTCGGGCTGCTGGGCCGCTTCGACGCCACCAACGTGATCGAAGCCGACGTCTCGGTGATCACCAACATTGGCTTCGACCACACCGACGGCGCAGGCGACTGGCGTCGGGCGATCGCCGGGGAGAAGGCCGGGATCATCGGTCGTGGTCGCCCCCTGGTGCTGGGTGAGACTACGGTAGGCCTGCTCGACGTGTTCATCGACGAGGGCCCCGACCCGCTCTACGAGGAGGGTCGCGACTTCGGGGCGAGGGCCGCCCGACGGGCGGTGGGCGGACAGGTGGTCGACCTGTGGAGTCCGTACGGCCACTACGACGAGGTCTACCTGTCGATGCACGGCACGCACCAGGCTGACAACGCAGCCATGGCCGTGACGACCGTCGAGGCGATGCTGGATGCTCCCCTCGGCGCGGAGGTGGTGGCCGCCGCGATGTGCGACCTGAGCGTCCCCGGCCGTCTCGAGGTGGTGGCCGAGCGTCCGCTTGTGGTGCTCGACGGTGCGCACAACCCTGACGCCCTCCGTTCGCTGGTGGCCTCGGTGCCCGAGGTCTTCCCGGCGGGCCGCCGGATCCTCGTGGTCGGTGCGCTCGGTCCCCGGGATCCGGGTGCGCTGTTCGATGAGTTGGCACACCTGGCCCCGGATCTTGTACTCGTCTGCACGGCACCCTCGCCACGGGCCGTGCCGGCCGACGAGCTTGCCCGATCCTGCGCGGAGCGCGGCCTCGACGTCGAGGCCGTTCCGGACGTGGCCGAGGCCGTCCGTCGCGCCGTGGCACTGGCCGGGGAAGACGACCTCGTGCTGGTCACAGGTTCGTTCTATGTCCTGTCCGGGGCGCGACCGGCCGCAGCGCCCTAGCCTTCCCGGGATGGAGCGAACACTCGTCATCTGCAAGCCCGATGCCGTCGAGAGAGGCCTTGTCGGGGAGATCATCGGACGTTTCGAGTGCAAGGGACTCAGGATCCTCGCCGCCGAGGTGCTCCACCTCGACCTGGAGATCCTCGGCCGTCACTACGCCGAACACGTCGACAGGCCGTTCTACGATGACCTCGTGGCATTCATGTCGCGGTCTCCGGCCGTTCTGCTCGTCGTCGGGGGCCCCGAGGGCACAGTGGCGATGGTCAGGAGCCTGATGGGGGCCACCGACCCCGGTCAGGCCGCACCCGGCACCATTCGCGGCGACTTCGGCCTCGAGGTGACCGAGAACCTGGTCCACGGGTCCGATGGCACAGGGTCGGCTGAGAGGGAGATCGCCGTCTTCTTCCCCGCGCTGGCATCAGCCGGCTGAGGGATCGGCCGAATCCCGCGGATCAGAGTCCGCGCAGCGTGGCCGGGTGTGCGCCCAGAGTGGCGAAACGGTGACGGACGCGTTACGGTCCCCTGCTACGTAGGGCCTGCCAGGCAGCCGGTATCGACCTTCTAGCGCACCATCGCGTGCAATATCGGGTGAACGGTGGTCAGGTCCCTACAACAGCCAGAACCGATCGGACGGATTCAGCCCATGGGCGCACGGGGGAGACGGGTTGCGAGTGCCGGCCTGTTCGGCGGACGCGACATCGCGCTCGACCTCGGTACGTCCAACACCATCGTCTACGTGCGTGGTGAGGGCATCGTCCTGAATGAGCCCTCGGTAGTGGCCACGAACGTGATCGACGGCACGGTGCTGGCGGTCGGTGCCGAGGCCAGGCGGATGATCGGGCGCACGCCGAGCCACATCCAGGCGACACGGCCCCTCAAGGATGGTGTGATCGCCGACTTCGAGGTCTGCGAGAAGATGCTCCGCTACTTCATCCAGCAGGTGCACAGCCGACGTTGGGCGAGGCCACGGATGGTGATCTGTGTCCCATCGGGCGTCACCGGCGTCGAGCGCCGGGCGGTCCAGGAGGC
>DQOF01000024.1 GCA_015658775.1 Acidimicrobiia bacterium
ACGACGACCACCCGGCGTGGAAGCTTGTGGGCGGCGAGGCGGCCACGGCCGAAGTCCCTCAGGTCGTCCACATCGGGGGCGGGAATACCGGACACCGGCACGACCCAGGCCACGACCTCCTCGCCCCACTCCTCGGAGGGCACCCCGGCCACCGCCACCTCGGCTACGGCCGGATGGTCGGCCAGGACATCGTCCACCTCGCGGGGGTGGACGTTCAGCCCGCCCGTGATGATGAGGTCCTTCGCCCGCCCGACGATCGACAGGTAGCCGTCGTCGTCGACCACCCCCAGGTCACCCGTGCGGAACCAGTGCCCGCCTGTCGGTGCCTCCCCGACGGGCGGAGACCCCACCGGCAGGAATGCCTCTGCGGTCGCTTCAGGGCTCTCCCAGTAGCCGGAGAACACGTTCGGCCCGCGCACTTGGATCTCACCGGTCGCCGGATCCAACCTGAGGTCGACCCCCGGAAGCGGGAACCCGACCGCACCGGCACGCCGCTCGCCGTCGTAGGGGTTCGAGGCCAGCATCACGGTCTCGGTCATGCCGTAGCGCTCGAGCACCGAGGCCCCGGCCCGCTCCCGCAGTCTCTGGTGGAGCGCCGGTGAGAGCGGCGCTGACCCGGATACACACAGCCGCAGGTCGCCGAGGGCGGTCGCGCCCTCATGGCCGACCAGGCGGTGGTACATGGTCGGGACGCCGAAGAACATGGAGCAGGCGTGTCCGGCCAAGCCATCCAGCACCGCGTCGGGGTCGAATCCCCGCTGCAGCACGGCCGACCCGCCGGCCAGCAGCGTTCCGTGGAGGCCGACACCGAGTCCGTGCATGTGGAAGAGCGGCAGGCAGAGCAGGAGGCGGTCGTCGGCCGTCCAGCGCCATGCCAGCCGCACCGACTCGGCACCGGCCAGCAGGTTGGCCTGGGTGAGCACCGCTCCCTTGGGGGCACCCGTGGTGCCCGATGTGTAGCCGATGAGCGCCGGCGCACCGGGTGGGGCCGCGTCCAGTCGGGGCGGGGCGCCATCGGGCAACGGGACCGCCGTGCTGGTGACCAGGAGGTCCGGGTCGCATCCCGTCAGGGCGGCAGCCCAGCCGGCGTGGTCGACGAGGGCAGCCCGTGGGCGGCAGTCGGTCACGATGTGGGACAGTTCGGTACCGGTATAGGCACCGTTCACCGGCACCGCGACCAGGCCCAGACGCAGGCAGGCCACGTGTGCCACGGCCAGGTCCACCGACGACGGGCCCGAGGCCAGGACCCGGTCGCCGGCTGTCAGGCCTGCCGCTGCCAGCCGCCCGGCGATCACGGCGGTCCGGTCCAGGAACCCTCCCCTGCTGGTCCAGTGGCCGTCGGCGTGCAACAGCGGCCTCTCCCGATCCCGGGAGAGGCGAGCCGTCCAGGCTCCTGCGATGGTCCCGGGAGGCGGGAGCACGAGACGATCGTCAGGGGTCGGGGACATGGGGGCACGGCCGGTCACCTGGGCGACGGTAGCAACAGGGCGACGGCAGGCCCGCCGTCGGTATTGACACCTGACAGTCGGTCAACAATACTAATGGATGCCATTAGATCGGCACACAGCGACAGGAGCCCCGATGGAGTTCGGCATCTTCAGCAACGGCTACACACCGGGCCCCGCCGCCCACGACTCCGAGAGCGAGCACACGGAACTGCTGCGCGAGGCCGAGTACGGCATCCTCGCCGACAAGCACAACTGGAAGTACATCTGGTTCGGGGAGCACCACGGCCTCACCGAGTACAGCCACATGTCGGCCCCGGCGCCCCTCATGGGCTGGGTGGCCGCCCAGACCGACTACATCCACATCGGCTCGGCCATCACCAGCCTGCCGACCAACAAGGAACACCCGGTCCGCATCGCCGAGCGTGCGGCGATGCTCGACCACATCACGGGCAACCGGTTCGAGTTCGGAACCGGCCGCGGGGCCGGCAGCCACGAGCTCAGGATGTTCAACGTGATGGACCCGAGCGAGACCAAGGCCCAGTGGGACGAGGTCATGCGTGAGATTCCACGCATGTGGGAGCAGAAGGACTACGACTTCGACGGCGAGTTCTTCACCGTGCCAACCCCCCACAACATCCTCCCGAAGCCCTACGGCGTCGGCCATCCACCCCTGTGGGTGGCCTGTGGCAACCCACCCACGTTCGCCAAGGCGGGTTCTCTCGGCATCGGGGCCATCGCCTTCAACTTCGAGCCCATCCACAACCTGAAGGGTCGGGTCGACGCCTACAAGGAGGCGATCCAGGACCCGATCGAGCAGATCGGCCAGTTCAAGAACAACAACGTGATGATGACCAACGCCTGCATCTGCCTGGAGGACCGCGACGAGGCCCGTGCAGTGGCCAGGTCCGTCGGCCGCGGCTACCTGGTCACCATGGTCAACCTGTACCACGACACGATGCCCAAGTCGCCCGACGCCATCACCTGGCCGGACCCGCCGAGGGACCCGGGCTGGACCGACGAGTTGCTGGACATGGCCATCGACGGCGGCTACATGCTGTGCGGCAACCCAGAGGAGGTCTGCGGGCAGCTGGAGCGCTACAAGGAGGTCGGCTGCGACCAGGTCGTGTTCGGCCTGCCGACCGAGGGCCTCGGCTACGAGCAGACACTCGAGATGATCGAGGTCTTCGGCAAGCAGGTCATCCCCGAGCACGACCCCGACCGCACGCATTCCACGGACAGGTACAGGGCGCAGGCCCAGCGCCGGTTCCCCGACTTCCAATACCCGATCCCCGGGGGAATCGACGTCAGCGTCATCCCGACCACCGCCCTGCTGCCCCTGGCGTAGGTCGGCGGAGGAGACCACCGGCCAGATGCCACGCGACAGCACCCGGACCAGGGCCCGACTCCTCGCCGAGGCCGAGCGCCTCTTCGCCGACGTCGGCATCTGGCGTGTGACCGTGCGCGAGATCGTCGAGGCTGCAGGCCAACGAAACGCATCGGCGCTCACGTACCACTTCGGTTCCAGGGAGGGGGCGCTCGACCGGATCCTGGCCGCACACGGCGCACCCATCGACGACCGGCGTGGCGAGCTGCTGTCGGGCCTCGATACCACGGCTCCGACCCATGCGTACCTGTCGGCCCTCGTTCAGCCGATGACCGCATGCCTCGCAGACCAGCGTGGACGTCGCTACCTGCGGATCGTGGCCCAACTCGCCGAACGGTTCCCGGCCTGGCGGGACGAGTCGACCGGCCTGGTGCCCCCGAACCTGGACAGGGCTCTGCGCATCCTGGAGGAGCGCCCACCCGGCCTCCCGGAGACGGTTCGACGTGAGAGGCTCGTGGCGATGATGCAGTTGATGACCTCGTCGCTCGCCGAACGGGCCCGCGTGGTCGACGACGGGCTGCCGACCGAGTTGGACGGCGACTCCTACGAGTCCAACCTGACCGACATGCTGGTAGGGCTGCTCGAGGCCCCGGCGGCGGTGGCCGTCTAGCCGGGCAGGCCCCGGGGGGTCAGCCCCGTAGTCGCACCAGTTCCGGTCCCAGGTCCGCGACCGTCGCGGAACCGACGAGGGCCATCGTGCGCTCCATCCCCGCCCGCATGAGATCGAGCATGTGGTCGACCCCCCGCTCGCCGGCCGCACCCAGGGCGTAGAGGTGCGGGCGACCGGCCATTACCGCAGTGGCGCCGAGGGCGCACGCCTTGACGATGTCGCTGCCACGGCGGACCCCGCCGTCGCAGATGACCTCGATCCGGTCGCCGACGGCCTCCACGACGTCGGGTAGCAGTTCGAACGGCGCCGGCGCGCCGTCGATCTGGCGGCCACCGTGGTTGGACAGCGCGATGGCCGCCACCCCGGCGTCAGCGGCCAGACGGGAATCGGCCACCGTCTGGATGCCCTTCAGCACGATCGGCCCGTCCCAGATGGACTGCAGCCACTCGACGTCGCGCCAGGACAGGCCGGGGTCGAACTGTCGACTCATGTACTCGGCCAGCGTGACGGCGTCGGATCCGTCGCCGATGCCGGTCCCCTCGGCGCTCGAGAAGCGGATGGGCTCCGAACGCAGGAAGCGCCATGTCCAGCCCGGGTGCCGCATGCCGTCCCAGAACGTGTCGGGTCCGATCTCGGGCGGCAGGGTGAACCCCCGTCGGACATCCCGCTCACGTCGGCCCAGTACCGCCGTGTCGACGGTCAGCACCAACGCCTCGAAGTCGGCGGCGGCGGCACGCTCGACGAGTTCCCGCACCCGGACCCGGTCACGCCATGTGTACACCTGGAACCACAGCCGGGCACCTTCCCGGGCGACCTCGGCGCACTCCTCGATCGAACGGGTGCCCATGGTGGACAACGTGAACGGCACCCCGGCGCGACCGGTGGCACGCACGACGGCGAGCTCACCCGGCGGGTCGGCTATGCGGGTGAAACCGGTCGGGGCCGTGATGAACGGGAAGGCCAGCGGGCGCCCCAGCAGTGTGGACGAGGGGTCGATGGCCGCCATGTCGCGCAGCACCCGGGGTCGGAACCCGACTCGACGGAAGGCCTCGACGTTGTCTGCGAGGCTGATCTCGTCTTCGGCGCCGCCGTCGATGTAGTCGAACACACCGCCCGGCAACCGCTTCTTCGCCATCGCTCGCAAGTCGTCCACGTTGGCGGCGGTGCGCAGGCGTCTGGTGGTTCGGTCGAACTCGGGGCGGCGCAACCGGACCACGGACCGGAGGGTTCGGAGCATGCCCACGGGCTGATGCTATTGCGGCGGACCCGTGGCTGCGCCGCTCAGGCGCCCCTTTCTGCTGCCCGCCTCCGGTCGAACACCTCCTTGCAGGCCGGACACACCTGGTACCGGTCGGGGTTGCGACTGGGCACCCAGACCTTGCCGCAGAGGGCCACGACGGGCCTTCCCGTCACGGCCGACTCCGTTATGTCGGCCTTCCGTGCGAAATGGGCGAACCGGTCGTGGTCGCCGTCGTCGAGGGTGGTGTCGACCCGCTCCTCGCGGGTCGGCGTCTCCGAGGTCATGGCGGTCTCGAGGACGGCGGGGCGTGTCGAAGTGGTCATGTCAGCGGCCGATGGCGCCTAGTTTCGCTACCCGCCCCTCGTGCCGACCACCCTCGAACTCGGCGTCCAACCATGCCCGCAGCGCCTCGACCGCAGCCTCTTCGGCTATCAGCCGCTCGCCCATGCAGATCACATTGGCGTCGTTGTGCTGCCTCGCGAGGCCGGCGGATAGGGCGTCGTGGACGGTCGCCGCCCGTACTCCGGCCACCTTGTTCGCCGCCATGGCGATACCCATGCCCGAGCCGCACACGCACACTCCGGCGTCGGCCTCGCCGCCGACGACGGCGCGGCCCACCGCTTCTCCGAAGTCCGGATAGTCGACCCGGTCGGTGGAGTCGGTGCCCAGGTCCAGGACCTCGTGGCCCAACCCGCGCAACTCCTCGGCCAGTCGCTGCTTGAGGTGGAAGCCTGCGTGGTCCGAGCCGACGGCGATCCGGGACATGGCGCCGATGCTACCGGGCGCCGGGTGCCGTCTCGGCGGCCGTGGCCACGCCGGCTCGCCTGATCTGCGCCGCCGACACCGCTCCCAGCCGCAGGATCCGGGCCGGCTCCTCTGTCAGGTCGAGCACCGTCGACGGAAGGCCTGCGCACGGCCCGCCATCCAGGACCAGCAGGTCGCCGCCCACGGCCGATGCGGCGCCTGCTGCATCTGCCGGCGTCG
>DQOF01000097.1 GCA_015658775.1 Acidimicrobiia bacterium
CCCGGTGTCAGTCGAGTTGTTCGTCGCGTCGCCACCACAGCAGGCCGAGGCGACGAGCGACAGGAGCAACAGCACAACAGGCGGTGGCCGCCGGGCGTGCTCAGGCAGGCGCATGATCGCCCTTGAAGATCTCGGACCGGAGACCCCGTTCGACCAGGTCCCGGAGGAACTCCACCGGATCGACCATCTCGGCCAGACCTGCCATGCCGCTCATCGCCAGCCTTCCCGTCAAGACCCATTCCGTGGCCGTCGCGGCCACCGCAGCGGCCGCGACCGCCGGCCTCTCGGCGGCTCCCAGCACCACGGTGTCCTGAACCGCCCCTTGTCTACCCCGCAACTCGACGCGGACGGCGCCCGCCGCACCCTCGGCATGGGCCGGCGTGAGCATAGGCATGGGTGCGGTCAACCGGTCCCGCCGCGTGGCCGCCATCCGAGAGGTGATCCGCCCGACTCCGGGAAAGGCGTGGTGGAGAAGCACCGGATCGGCCAACGCCGCCCTGTAGCAGTCACGCGGTCCCACGGGTTCGGGGAACCAGCACAACTCACGGCCGGACCCGCCGGGCCGCCGGACCCAGTCGCCGTCGCGCCAGTCATAGGAGATCCGGCTCAGCGCCCGGTGGTGGACGAGAGCGCAGGCCGGACCACCGGCTCCCATCTTGGACACATGGATCTCCTCGACCTCGTCGAACCACGACATGCCGTGTGCAGCCAGGACGCAGGTCAGGCCCGGTGCGAAGCCGGCGCCGACCACGACCGGCACTCCCGCCTCACGGGCCGACGCCTCGAGCCGGAGCACGGCGATCGTCTCCGCCAGGCCGTCACAGACCAGCACAGCCGGTCGGCCTACCGCGATCGAGGCCTCGGCAGCAGCCAGCTGCGTGCCCCGTGGACTGGCCACCACGACGACATCGGCGTCCAGGTGGGCGGGAAACGGATGGTGCTCGATGACCACACGGTCGCCGAGGGTCCGGGCCGCCAAGGCCAACCGCTCTGCCGACGTATCGCGCAGGAGGACCTGGGTGGCGGTGTCGGCGGCCAGGAGTTGTCGTGCGACACGTGCTCCCACGGCGCCCGCGCCAAGGACGGCGACCTTCATCAGCGCATGCCCGGTCCGCCCAGGGGACGCCAGCCCCCGGCCTCGCGGGGTAGTCCGACCCTGCCACGTACCCGAAGGGCCGCTGCCATGAGAGCGGCTGCCATGAGTGCGGCCAAGGCCCGCCTGATGGCCCCCATGATGGCCTTCATGTCTGCCCGACCTCTCGCATCCGGATGGTCAACGTGGGGCTAGCTGGAATCGAACCAGCGACCTCACCCTTATCAGGGGTGCGCTCTAACCGACTGAGCTATAGCCCCGCGGACCGGGAACGGTATCGGCCCGCTCCGGCAGCTGCCTACCCGCCTCGGGCGACGTCGGAGCGACCCCTGTCGGCGTCGTACCCACCCGGTGCCGGCTCACCGCCCACCTGGTCTCCGTGCCGGAGCCTCCGCCTGCGGGCCGCCGTCTCCTCCTCGATCATGGTGAAGCGCACGCCGCCCATGAGATCGCTGATCAGGTTGAACAGCACCACCAGCAGGACCGTCAGCCCCGTGCCGCCGACCACCAGCACCAAGCCTCCCAAGGTAAACACCCGGAGGATCTGGCTCGTGTCGAACTCGAACATCTCGAGGGTAAACAGGTCCTCTACGAAGCTCTCGATCTTGTCGATGGTGCCGGCGTTCTCGGCCGCGCTCCAGAGCATCCTGGTCGAGATGACCACCAGTCCCCAGACGCAGAAGTAGAACACCAGCGAGATCTTGAGCACAGACCATGGCTCGACGTGCCTCAGCAGTCGACGGACCCGCCGGACCCTGTAGCCACCGTGCCGGCCCCCGGCATCATGCCCAATCGACCGACCGACTGCCCTCTCATCGGGTCCGGAATCACCGCCACGGCGTCGGCCGAACCCGCTGAAGTCCAGGCGACGACCACCGGGTCGACCCGTCCCAGTTGCCCTGCCTACCGACCTGGCACCGCTCGGGCCGGGCCCGGCCTCCCTGCGGGGCGACGCCACCTGTGCCAACAGGTCGGCCGACGAGCGTGGCGCCGGGGACGGGTCCGGCATGGCCTGCTCGTCGCCCTCCGACTCTTCGCCCGACGAGCGGGGGCCGACGGCATCTGACACCTCCGTCGGTGCATCGACCGGAGCCTGAGGCGTCGTCTGCTCGTCGTCATCCACGTCGGTCACGACAGCGGAGTCTACGGGCCACTGAAGCGACCACAGGGATCGCCCGGCCCGCATAGCACCGCCACAGCACGTGCGGTCGCCCTGGCCCGCCCGACCCGCACCACCACCAGGACCTCGCCGCCGTCTCGGGTGAAGGACACGAGTTGGGCGCCGTTGGCCGCCGCGAACTCCCGTGCGACCGTTCGGCCGTCACCACGCTCGGTCACCGCCGCCAGCGCAGCAGCGTCGGCAGCGGCCGTGGCCCTGGCCCGCGCCACCACCACCGCCACCGCCCCAAGCTCAGCGACCAGCACCGCCAGGCCGGCGCCCAGGGCGCTGAGAAGCAGTACCAAGGACAGGATTTAGCCCCTGTCGTCCCGTCTGCTCCGATACGACATGACCAGCTCCCCTGCTGGTCGTCGGGGTCGGAAAGCTTCCGGCACCGGGCCCGGGGAAGGCGGCCTGGAGGGGAAG
>DQOF01000190.1 GCA_015658775.1 Acidimicrobiia bacterium
GATCGGTCGCCGCAGGAGGACCAGCACCCGCATCGTCCATCTCCACCCCGCCAAACAGGAACACACCGGTGCGCATTTCATCCACCGTAAGGGATACTGGCCACGGGTGGCCAACCGCGGCGCATCGACCGGGAGCCGTCCTGAGGAAGGACCCACTTCGACTCCCGTTCCAGTTGTGGCTATCTTTGGCGGGCCCGGAGTCAACCGCCAGGTCGACCATCAGCCATCAGGGCACCGCAGCGGAGGACCGAATGGGAGCAACGAACCAGGTCGTGACGGACGGATCTCTGGCGTTCGACAGGATCGGAATGGTCTTCCCCGACGGGACCGAAGCCCTCAGGGACATCACCTTCACGGTCGACAAGGGCGAGTTCGTCACGATCGTGGGCCCGTCGGGTTGCGGCAAGTCGACGCTCCTCAGGATCGCCTCGGGTCTCCTGGAGCCGACCGGCGGCACGGTGTCAGTTGACCGGGACCACCTCGGATACGTGTTCCAGGACGCCACGCTCCTGCAGTGGCGCACGGTACGGGCCAACGTGGAGCTGTTCACCGAACTCAATCACGTGCCCGCCGACGAGCGACGACGGCTCTCCCAGGAGGCGATCAACCTTGTCGGCCTCGAGGGTTTCGAGGACCACTACCCGAAGTCGCTTTCAGGCGGAATGAAGATGCGGTGCTCCCTCGCAAGGTCTCTCACCCTCAAGCCACCTGTGTTCCTGTTCGACGAGCCCTTCAGTGCCGTCGACGAGATAACGAGGGAACACCTGAACAGCGAGACCCAGCAGCTGTTCCTGCAGGAGGGGTTCGCCGGCCTCTTCATCACCCACTCGATCAGCGAGGCGGTGTTCCTCTCGACCAGGGTTCTCGTCATGTCAGCCAGGCCGGGCCGGATAGTCGCCGAGTTCGACGTTCCCTTCGACTACCCACGCGATCCGAAACTCAGGTTCGAACCCGAGTTCGCCGAGTTGAGTGGAAAAGTGTCGGTGGAGTTGAGGGGGTCGCACTCATGACAACGACAGGCGACAGCGCGACCCGCTCCCCGGCCCCTTCTCGCACTCCGGACGCAAGCCGCGTAGAGAAACTCTCCAAGGCGGTGCTGCCGCCCCTCTGCCTGGGGCTGGCGCTCGTCGGGTTCTGGTACTACGTCTCCTACATCGTGTTGGAGGAGCGACGTCGTTTCCTGCTTCGACCCATCCACCAGGTGATCAAGGTGGGCTTCCTGGATGCCGACAACCGAAACGACGAACTCCAGGCCCTCTGGTCCAGCACCAGGATCGCCCTGATCGGACTGTCCATAGCTATCTCCATCGGCTTCACCCTGGCGATCACCATGAGCCAGACAAAGATCTTCGAGAAGGCGATCTTCCCCTACATGGTGACCCTCCAGGCCATTCCCATTCTGGCCGTGGTGCCGCTCATCTCCTTCTGGTTCGGAACGGGACCCACCTCACGGATCGTGGTCTGCGTGATGATCTCCCTGTTCCCGATCATCGTGAACACGCTCTTCGGCCTGCACTCCGCTGAACAGGGTGCGCACGACCTGTTCACCCTCCACCACGCCAGCAGGATGACGAGGCTCCGGAAGTTGATGTTCCCGGCCGCCCTGCCGGCCATCTTCGCCGGGCTCCGGATCTCAGCGGGACTGTCGGTCATCGGTGCCATCGTCGGTGACTTCTTCTTCGGCAAGGGCGATGCCGGAATCGGCCAGCTCCTGCGGCGGCACGCCAGCAGGCTCAACGGCGAGGAGTTGCTCGCCTGCGTGATCCTGTCGTCGCTGCTGGGTGTGGTCGTGTTCGGCTTCTTCGGCTGGATCCAGAAGCGGGCGACAGGCCGCTGGCACGACGCCATCTCGGCGGAGGCCTGATCGCAGCCCGTTGCCGGCGGCCGACGTCAGGCGACGGCCACCACGACAACCTCCACCTTCCAGGCTGGTTGAGCCAGCTCAGGTACGTACACCAGCGTCGAGGCCACCAGGTTTCCGCCCAGCGCACCGTCACGTGCAGCCATCACCGCTCCAAGGTCCTCGCCGACGACCACGTAGGTGGTCACCGACACGATGTCCCTGAAGCCCATCGAGGCCTCTGCCAGGATCGCTGCGATGTTGGACCACACGGTCGACGCCTGGTCGGCCACGTCACCGCTCACCGAACCGTCGGGTTCCACGGGCACGACACCGGATGTGTGGAGGATCCGACCCGGCTGTCCCGTCAACACGGCATGGGCGTAGTTGGCTGCTGGTGGGGCTATTCCATCCGGATCGATTCGTACCTGCTCCACGCGACCGGACGCTAGCCGGGTGAAGCCCGGGAAGACCGCCGGACTAGCGTTGCCGGCCATGGATCCCAGGATCGCCCTCTACTTCCAGGACAAGCACCCGATCTCCTACGAGTTGGAGATGGCCTGCTACGCGGAGGAGCGGGGCATCACCGAGATTTGGCAGGCCGACACGAGGCTGGCCCGAGACTGTGTCGTGATGATGAGCGCACTGTTGGCCGGAACCGGGGGCGTCCGGGTCGGATCCGGTGTACTTCCGGTATGGACGCGGAATCCGGCGGTGATCGCCGCCACGTGGAGCACCATGTGGGAGCTGGCCGGACCAGGCGTCGACGGGGCGAGCCGGGTGATGCTCGGACTCGGTGCCTGGTGGGAGCCGATCACATCGAGGGTCGGCGAGAACCGGCGGCGACCCCTGAAGGCCATGCGCGAGTACATCGAGTCGATCCAGCAACTCTTCACTATGGAGGAGGTCAGCTACACGGGCGAGTTCGTGAACCTGGACAGGGTGAGCCTGGACGTGGCGTACGGCGATGTCGGCCCGCGGGACATACCCATCTATCTGGGTGCCACGGGCCCGAGGATGCTGGAGTTGGCCGGCGAGATATGTGACGGCGTGGTCCTCAACTACGTGGTGTCCCCCGCCTACATCCGGGATGCCGTGGCCCACGTTGGAGTGGGAGCAGAGAAGGCCGGCAGGACCATCGGAGAAATTGACCTTCCAGAACTGCTCGTCTGCTCGCTGTCTGACGACGACCCGGCCGAGGCGGTCCGGACAGGAAAGTCGCTGGTCGCCTACTACCTGGGCACAGAGCCGCACATCATGGAGGCCAGCGGGGCCGATCCCGAGCTGGTGGACCGTGTGAAGAAGGTGGTCGGGTGGCCTGCCACAGAGGCCGACTACCGACGGGCCGCCGACCTGATACCAGACGACTTGGCCCGCTCCCTGATGGCGGTCGGAACCGCCACCCAGTGTCGTGACACGGTGGCTGAGTACGTGGACGCAGGAGTCACCTGCCCGATCCTCTACCCGCTCATGGACGACATGGTTCCCGTGATCGACGCCTTCTCGGACTGGAGCCCGTGATCGCCTCCACGCTGATCAGGGGAGGTGCCGTCGTCACCGTCGACGACGAGGGTCAGGTCCTGGACCCGGGCTGGGTGCTCGTCGACAACGACCTGATCACCGACACCGGAACCGGCGAACCCCCTGTCCGGGCCCGCCGCTCGGCCGACCTGGTCCTGGATGCATCGGGCGGCGCTGTGATGCCGGGAATGGTCAACGGCCACACACATCTCTTCCAGACCCTGTTCAGAGGACTCGCCGACGACAAGCCGCTCCTGGAGTGGCTGCGGGACTGCATCTGGCCGGGAGCAACAGAGTTGGACGCCGAGGCCGCCCACGCCGCGGCGACCCTCGGCATGATCGAAAACCTCCGCGGCGGGGCCACGTCGATCGTCGACCACCAGTACATACACGGCGCACCGGCAATCGACGATGCCGTCTGCCGTGCAGCAGCGGAGGTGGGGGTCAGGTTAGTGCTGGCCAGCGGCTGGGCCGACCGCAACTATCACCCACCCCTCACCGAGTCGGCCGACACCGTGATCGATCGGATACGACCGGTGCAAGCAACCTGGCACGGCGCCATGGACGGGAGGATCAGCGTCGGGCTGGCTCCGCTCATTCCGTGGGGCTGTTCCGACGAGGCCATGGAATCAACGGTGTCGGAATGCAGGTCATGGGGTGGATCCACCCACCTGCACTGCGCCGAGACAGCGATCGAGGTCGAGATGAACCTGGAGGAGAGGGGCCAGCGACACGTCCCGTGGCTGAAGTCCCTGGGGGTGCTCGGACCGGACGTCCAGTTGGCACACTCGGTCTGGCTGGATGATTCGGAGCTGGACCTGATTGCGGAGAGCGGCGCAACGGTCGTCCACTGTCCGGTCTCCAACATGTACCTGGCATCCGGTGTCGCCAGAATCCGGGAGATGTTGGACCTGGGAATCACCGTCGCCTTAGCCACCGATGGGCCCGGATCCAACAACCGCCAGGACATGTTCGAAGCCTGCAAAGCGACGATTCTGCTTCAAAAGGTGGACCGCCTCGATGCATCGGCGCTCCAGCCAGAGGAGGTCCTGGCCATGGCCTGCAGAGGCGGGGCCGCTGTCATGGGCCGCAGGGACGACCTGGGGTCGATACAGCCGGGGATGAAGGCCGACCTCGTGGTCGTGGACCTCGCCACCCCGTTCGCCTCCCCGGTCCACCGGGTTCCATCAGCCCTCGTCTACTGCGCCACGCCACGTGACGTGGTCCATGTGATGGTAGATGGGAAGACTCTGATAAGTGACCGTGTGTTCACGTCGTTGGACGAAAAGGCAATCGTCGCACGGGCAACTGAGATCGCAAGACAAGTGTTTCGTCGGGCGGGAATTCCCGTCCGTATGTTCTGACTTCCGACAGGAACCACCCCGACTCATTCGCCAGTTGGGATAGGTGTTATTGTCCGCCCCGACTAGATCATGTGCTCAACCGTTTGGCGCATCCTCGGGAGAGCCCACAACGACCCAGGTAATAGAGATAGAGGGGGGTTGGAGGGCAATGTCGCGAGCACACAACTACCATCGGCCAACCACCATCGACGAGGCAGTGTCCCTGCTGGCGATTGACGGCCATGTGCCCCTCGCTGGTGGCACGCTCCTGAACGCCGACGACGATCCGACGCCCGTCGGCATGGTTGACCTACAGGCCCTGGAACTCACCCGTGTCGAGGCCGCTGACGGACGGATCGTGTTGGGTGCGATGGTCACCCTCCACGACCTGAAGTGCGACGAGCGCATTCCAACCGCGCTACGTGATGCCGCGCGGACCGAACTGCCAAGCACGCTCAGAACGCTTGCCACGATCGGCGGGACGGTCGCCGCCGGCAACCCCGACAGCGTCATGCTCGCAGCCCTGCTGGTACACGAAGCCGAGGTCGGTGTTGTCGGACCGGACGGTCCTAGTAGTGCCCCCCTGGCGAATGTACTGGCAGACCGCGGCCCATGCCACGGTCACCTGATCACCTCGGTGTCGCTCGCTTTCGGAGGGACCACTGCTCGTGAGGCTGTCGGCCGCACGCCGTCGGACACGCCAATCGTCTCGGCAACCGCCCGCCGAGTCGATGGGACGACCACCGTCGCCCTCACGGGAGTGGCGCCGACCCCGGTCCTTGTCGGTCCCGATGACCCGACATCTGGTCTCGACCCGATTGGCGACTTCAGGGGTAGCGCCGACTACCGCCTGCACCTGGCCTCGGTCGTGACCGGACGCGCGCTGTCAGCACTGGAGGGAGCGTCCTGATGAAGGTCTCCCTCCGTCTCAACGGTGTCGCCAGAAGATTCGAGTGTGATGTCCACGACACCCTCCTCACGCTGCTGCGACGCGAGGGTATGGTCAGCGTCAGGTTCGGGTCCACCTCAGGCGAGACGGGTGCCGCGGCCGTGCTGATCGACGGACGTCTGGCCAGCAGCGACGTCGTGTTGGCCGCCCAAGCCGACGGGCACGAGGTGACCACCCTCGAATCCCTCAACACCGCTCGGGGTCTCCACCCGGTCCAGGAGGCGTTCGCTACAACTGGTGCCATGCAGTCCGGCTACTCGGTGGGCGCCATGATCCTTGGAACCCTCGCCCTCCTGGAGCAGGACCCGGATCCGGATGAGGACGATATCAGGGACATGCTCTCGGGAATCCTCGACCGTGAGACAGCCTACGTGAAGCCCGTGGCGGCGATCCGCAGGGCGGCCGCCCTTCTGCGCGGCGAGGAGGTCGAGCCATTCGCCCCTCTGGTGCTTGACCCGATGACCGATGGCCGTAACGCCGTCGAGGTGGATCCCGAGGACCCTGCGCCCGATGCCCCGCCGGCTGTTCCCCGTCTGATCCCCTCGCCTGATGTCCCGGAGATGGCGGTGGTGGGCCATCCCGAGGTCAAGGTGGATGCCCTGCGCCTCGTCAAGGGGAATCCGGCGTTCACAGCCGACTTCGAGATGAGGGGACTGCTGCACGCCAAGGTTCTGCGCAGCCCACATGCCCACGCACGGATCGTCGCCATCGACGACTCGGCTGCACTGGCCCTTCCCGGAGTCCATGCCGTCATCCACAATGGGAACACGGCCCGTGTGAAGTACGCCTCTGGAGGCCAGTCGTATCCGAACCCGAAGCCGCACGACCAGGTCAGCTTCGACGACATGGTGCGACACGTGGGCGACCGGGTCGCCGCCGTTGCCGCCGATACCCCTGAGATAGCCGATGCGGCCTGCCGCCTCATCGAGGTCACCTACGAGGTGCTCCCCGCCGTGTTCGACGAGCTCGAAGCACGCCTTGACGACGCACCAGTGATCCACGCCGAAGAGGACACCGTCGGCATAGCCGACCGCGAACACAACATCGTCCACCGGATTCACTCTGAGCGCGGCAACGTGGAGGCCGCCCTCGCCTCCGCCGACCACTTCTACGAACAGACCTTCCGGGTCCACCAGGTCCAGCAATGCCCTATCGAGCCGCACATCTCGGTGGCGTGGCTGGACAGCGACGAGCGCATGGTTGTACGAACCGCAACCCAGGTTCCGTTCCACACCCGCCGGATGCTTGCCCCCCTCATCGACATGAGGATCAAGGACATCCGGATTATCAAGCCACGCATCGGTGGAGGCTTCGGTGCCAAGCAGGAGATGCTGATCGAGGACATCGCGGCCCACCTGGCCATCGCCACACACCGTCCCGTCCAACTCGAGTTGACCCGTGAGGAGGAGTTCTTCGCCAGCCGTACCAGGCACCCACAGACGATCACCTTCAGGACCGGTGTGAATGCCGACGGGACCCTGGTGGCCCAGGACATGACCGTGGTAGGCAACACGGGCCCCTACGGTTCGCACGGTTTCACGGTCCAGATCGTCACGGGGCTACGGGGCCTGACTTCCTACAACTGTGACAACAAGGCCTTCAACTGCGAAGTCGTCTACTCCAACATCCCCGTGCCGGGCGCTTACCGTGGCTACGGAGCCCCACAGGCTCTCTTCGCCTTGGAATCCCACATGGAAGACATTGCCGACAACCTCAGAATGGACCCCATCGGGTTCCGCCGACAGAATTGGGTGAGGGTCGGCGACGAGCTGAACATCGCCCCGCACCTAGGCGAGACTGCTGTGTTCGAGGGGGAACTGGACGAATACCCGGTCGTGGGGTCCAATGGGATCGAGGAGTGCGTCGCCCAGGGAATGCGTGCGGTCTCCTGGCACAGGCGAAACGACCCTGAGTGGCGGGAGCCGGCCGACCGTCCACATATCCGGCGCGGCCTCGGCTTCGCCTTCTGCATGCATGGTACGGCTATTCCGTTCCTCGATATGGGCGGCGCCAGCATCAAGTTGAACGACGACGGTTCGTTCAACCTCCTGGTGGGAGCCACCGACCTCGGAACCGGTGCCGACACGGTGCTGGCCCAGATCGCCGCCGAGGTGCTGGGCGTTCCCCTCAGTGACATCGTGATCTACTCCTCGGACACCGACGTGACGCCATTCGACACTGGCGCTTACGCCTCTAGCACCACCTACATCTCCGGAACCGCCGTTCAGAAGGCGGCCGACGTTGTCCGCAAGCGCCTCAAGGAGCGGGCCGCCATGCTGCTGGGGATCGACGTGCCGTGTTCCATCGTGTTGCAGAATCGCCGAGCCTGGGCACCCGACGGACGCTCGGTCACGCTCGAGGAGATCGCCCTCGACTCTCTGCACCTGAACGAGCAGGAACAGATCATGGGCACGGGCTCACACATGTCTCCCGACTGCCCAGCACCGTTCGCCGCCCAATTCGTCGAGGTCGAGGTCGACATCGAGACCGGCCAGGTCACGGTCGTGTCAATGGTGATGGCCGTCGACTGCGGTGTGGCGATCAACCCGATCACAGCCAGCGGGCAGGTGGAGGGTGGAATGCTCCAGGCCCTCGGCTACGCCCACTGCGAGGAGATCGTCCTCGACGACAAGGGCACGATGGTGAACCCGTCGTTCGGCCCGTACAGGATCTACACGGCCGACGAGATGCCCCACACTGAGGTGTTCCTCATCCAGACTTTGGAGGAGAGCGGACCCTTTGGCGCCAAAGCGGTCGCCGAGATTCCCAAGGACGGCGTGGCCCCGGCACTCCGCAACGCCATCGTGAACGCCACCGGCGTCCGGATCTACGACCTGCCATTCACCCCGGAACGGGTCTACCGAGCACTCAACGACGCCTGAACATGGGTGCCGAGCCGGGCCTCCTGATCCAGCCGGACTGGCTGGTGGCCGACGCCAAGAATGCACCGAGATCAAACTGGGGGGTGAGGGTCGTCGGTAACGTAGTGGACGCCATAGGCCCCAACTCGGACCTCGTGGCGGACCACCCCCGCGACAAGGTGGTTGCTGCACCGGGACAGATTCTCATGCCCGGCTTCGTTAACTCCCACGTGCATATGTACGGGGTCCTCGCACATGGAATCCCGACTGAGACTGCACCGAGCGGGTTCTGGTCGTTCCTCGAGGACTTCTGGTGGCCTCAGGTCGAGGACCGGCTGGACCACGACATGGTCCGGGCAACAACCGACTGGGTGTGCAGCGAGATGCTGCTGTCGGGCACGACAACCTTCCTCGACATCCTTGAGGCTCCGGCAGCGCTTCCCGACGTACTTCTGGCCGAAAAGGCGGTCGTGGACGAACGGGGACTGCGGGGCATCTTGAGCTTCGAGGCAACGGAACGATCAGGGGCCGATGTCGGGCAACTGGGCCTCATGGAGAACCTGCGCATGATCGAGGCATGTGGGAATGGGGGACTGACCTCGGGAATCATGTGCATCCACACCACCTTCACCTGCTCCGACGGGTTCATCCGGCAGGCCTTCGACATGGCAGTTGAAAACGACGTGCTGCTGCACGCCCACTGCAACGAGGGGGTCCACGAGGGCGAGTGGTGCGAGCAGAACAACGGTCGCCGCACGGTCGAGCACTACGACTACCTGGGGGTGGCCGGACCCCGCTTCCTTGCATCCCAGTGCGTACACCTATCACCTACCGAGTTTGACCTGATCGCAGATCGAGATGTCAGGTGCGCCCACATGCCCCTCGCCAACTGCGAGGTCGGAGGTGGAATCGCCCCTGTGCCGGAACTACTCGAAGCCGGGGTGACGGTGGGCCTTGGGTCAGATGGGTACATAAACGACCTCTACGAGGTGATGCGGGGAGCATTCCTGCTCCACAAAGCCCGACTCCTGGATCCGGGCACGATGCCCGCCGCCCTGGTCCTCGACATGGCCACAGCGGGTGGTGCCGAGGCCCTGGGGCTGGAAAGGGTCGGCTGCCTCAAACCCGGTTGGTCGGCTGATATGCAGTTGCTAGACGGAACCTTCCCAACTCCGGTCAACGAGGGCAACCTGATCGAACAGGTCGTGCTGGGGAGAAGTGGACACCACGTCGATTCGGTAATGGTCGCCGGTACCTGGCGGGTGCTCGACGGCAAGATTCTCGACTGGGATCCCGAGCGCCAGTTGGCGAGGCTCCACGAACAGGCTGAACGACTCTGGAGCACAAGGTGACCAGTCAGACCGCCGACGGATCCCCGAGACGGCTGCGTGGAAGGGCCGCAGAAGCCTCCATCTTGACCAATCTGGTCGACCTGGTTGGACGAGGCCACTCGGCAGTGCTGGCAACTGTCATCAGGACGGACCGATCGGTTCCACGTCACCCCGGAGCCAAGATGCTCGTCACCGACGACGGCCACCGCTTCGGTTCGGTCGGCGGCGGGGAGATGGAGGCCCGTGTGATCAGGGAGGCTGAGGCCTGTCTGGCCGATGGCCGTCCCCGTCTGCTGGACTACGACCTAATAAACCCGGGAGCCGGCGACCCCGGTGTCTGCGGTGGCCGGGTCACGATCCACCTGGAGCCCCACATGCCCCCTTCAACAGTTCTCGTGATCGGCTGCGGCCACATCGGACGAGCCGTCACCGAGTTGGCCCACTGGCTCGGCTACAGGGTGGTGGCCACCGACGACCGTCCAGGCACCGCCGAGGAGGTGACCGGTGCCGACCTGGTCGTCGCAGGACCGATCTCAGAGGTCCTCGAACAGGTGGTCCTCACACCGAGAGACCACGCCGTGGTCGTCACCCGCAACACGGATCTTGACGTCGAGAGCCTTCGACACCTCCTCGCCACTGAAATCGGATCAATAGGCGTGATGGGAAGCGCCAGACGGTGGCAGACCACCTGTCAATCGCTGGCGGATCTCGGCATCGCCTTAGGCGACATCGAGCGGGTCACCTCTCCCATAGGCCTGGAACTGGGTGCCGAGAATCCCGAGGAGATCGCCGTGTCGATAATGGCTCAGCTCGTGGCTCAGGACCGAAGCACGACGGGTTGACGGGTGTTATTCGGAGACCATCTCTGCCTGGTCCGGGGCGGTGGCGACCTCGGCACCGGGGTCGTGCTGCGCCTCCACAGGGCCGGCTTCCCGGTAGCGGTCTGCGAGTTGGCTGAGCCGCTCGCCGTACGACGTACCGTCGCCGTCTCGACGGCGGTCACCGATGGCGAGATCACGGTCGACGGCCTCACGGCGCGCCGGGTCGAGCAGGTGGCCGACATCGGATCCGCGGTAGCCCTTGGGGTCGTTCCCGTCCTGGTCAGCCCGGAGCTACCGGACATGGCCCGCTCGGTCGTGGTCGATGCAAGGCTGGCCAAGCACCGGCTCGACACCACGATCCTGGACGCCTCCCTGGTGGTAGCCCTCGGACCAGGCTTCGTAGCCGGCGAGGACTGTCATGCCGTGGTCGAGACGCTCCGCGGACCCCGCCTCGGGAGGGTGATCTGGAGTGGTCCGGCTTCAGCCGACACCGGCGTTCCCGGGGAGGTCGACGGCCAGACCACCGACCGGGTGCTGCGGGCTCCCGCCGACGGCACCGTCGCCTGGCTTCGTCAGATCGGCGATGTGGTCACCACCGGCCAGGTTCTCGGCCGTGTCGCAGGTCGAGAGGTGACGGCAACGGTAGGTGGTCTAATCCGCGGCCTCATCGGCGACGGTTCGAGCGTCTCCCCCGGAACGAAGATCGGGGACATCGACCCACGTGGCGGAGAAGCATCGGTTCACGAGATCTCCGACAAGGCTCTCGCCGTCGGAGGCGGCGTGGTCGAGGCGGTTCTGACTTGGCTGGGTTGCAACACCTGACCCCGCTGTCACCACCAGAGGCTGCCCTTGCCCTCGACGTTCATGTCGGTGAGGTGGTGGCCTTGGTGGGGGGTGGTGGCAAGACGAGCCTCATGTTCGCGCTCGGTTGTCACCATGGCGCGGGGACCGTGCTGACGACCACCACGCGTATGGACTCCCGCTGGACGGGTGACGCCACGGTTCTTCTGAGGCCCACGCCGGATCAGCTGGCCGAGGCGCTCGGTAAAGCCGATCCGGTTCTGGTCTGGGACAGGATCGACGGCGACAAGGCCGTAGGTGTCGGCCCGTCGGTTCCGGCGACCTGGTCGCCACACGCCGATCGGGTGATCGTCGAGGCCGACGGCTCCCGCGGCATGCCGGCCAAGGCCCCGGGTCCCCATGAGCCGGTACTTCCCGACGGTGCCACGACCGTCGTGGCCGTGATGGGCGCCGACTCCCTAGACCGCGTCATCGAGGACCGGTGCCACAGGCCCCTTAGGGTTGCCGCCGTGGTCGGTTGCTCGCCCTACGAGCGCCTGAATCCCGAGCGGGCGGCATCCCTGCTGCTCCACCCGGACGGGTCTCGACGGGGCGTAGGGGAATCCCAGAGGTTCACGGTGGCCATCACCAAGGTGGGACTGACGAACCGGACTTTGGTGGATCACCTCGTCTCGGAACTCCGGGATCGGTCTCCGACCACCGGGATCGTTCTCATCGCCGACATGGACCAGGGTTAGGTTCGTCACCGATGGTGCGACGAAGCGTCAACCTGATTCCCAAGGCTCCCGTCTCCGTCATGGTCGACCTGGCGGTCGCCGCGGAACAGCTCGGGTTCGAGCGCTGCTGGGTGTACGACGAGGGCCTGGCTACCCGCGACGTCCACATAACGATGGCCGCAATCCTGCTCGCGACCAACCGCCTGAAGGTAGGGCCCGGGGTCACCAACGCATACACACGGCACCCCGGCCAGACCGCGGCGGCCATCGCCAGCCTTGACGAACTCTCGGGTGGCCGGGCATTCCTAGGCTTGGGTGCCGGAGGCAGCCTAACGCTGGATCCGCTTGCAATCGGACGGGACCGACCGTTGGAGACGGTCCGCCAGGCGATCGTCGCATGCCGGAGCCTCTTCGCCGGGGCAACGGTCGACATGGACGGACCGGGGTTCTCCCTGCGGGCGGCCAGCCTCGACTACGGCCGGCCGGACATTGAGATCTGGCTGGCCGGCCGGGGACCGCGGATGCTGGACCTGGGCGGAGCAGCGGCAGACGGGGTCATGCTGGACTTCATCCACAAACCCTCCCTAGGGGACTACGTGGGCCGGGTACGGGCAGGTGCCGAACGCACAGGCAACCGACCCGGTATCTGCTATTCGACGATGATCGTCACCAACCAAAGGGCGCTGGAGGTCGTACGGCTCCACATGACATACCGACTGGTCGATTCCCCGCCCGCGATTCGTGAGGCGATCGGTATGTCCGACCACGATTCCGGGCTGATCCGGGCCGCACTTTCTGACAGCCTGGAGGCAGCAGCCCATCACGTACCCGATGAATGGGTGTTCCCGTTCGTGATCAGTGGCACAGAAGAGGAGTGCGCCACCGAGTTGAGCGACCTCATCGACGCGCACGGGCTGGACGAGTTCATGATCTCCGTGTTCGACGCAGACCACGGTGGAGACCTTCTCGAGGCAACTGCACGGGTGCTCGGAGCCCGATGAGCCCCCACTTCGACGAGCCCTGCCTCACGGAGCCAGCTACCGAGGTCGTTGCGCGGCTGAAGGTCGCTGTTCCAGAGGCGTTACCGATACCGGAGTTGAACGACCCTGAGGCTCCATCGGTCACCGACTCGGGCAACGAACCACTGGTCGAAGTATCGCACAGTCGTATCGCCATCCTAGGCAACTACAGGAGGGCAGGATGGCGCCACGCTCGTGAGGGCTGCTGGCTACGCCGTCCCGTGGCCGGCCGGCTGGCCCGAGTGGCAGACCGCCTCCCCGAGCGCTGGGGCCTAGCCGTGTTCGACGGATGGCGCCCGTTGGACCTGCAGGTCGAGCTCTACGAGGCCGCTCTAGCGGATCCGACCGTGCCACCGGGGCTCTTCGCCGTACCCGATGCTGAGCCGTCCCGCCCGCCACCGCATCTCACCGGTTGCGCTGTCGACCTCACCCTCACCCTCGACGGCGTAGCCCTTGCTCCCGGTACCGGGTTCGACGACCTCACCCTTCTTGCCAGGGCCGATGCCCTTGAGGACCTACCCGGACCCGACCGCGACGTGAGGCGCCTCCTCTACTGGTCGATGCGAGCTGCGGGCTTCGTGGTCTTCGACGCCGAGTGGTGGCATTTCGAGTACGGCACCCGGCGGTGGGGGGCGATCACCGGTAACCAACCACGTTTCGGACCGACAGCACCACCGGACTGACGGGTCGACGAGCGGATTCAGGCACCGTCCCACAGCCGGCGTGAGCGTTCCGCAAGGTCCCGGTGGGCACCGGCCAGGTCGATGCCGACCACCTCACCGTCGACGACGACCGGTCGACCACCGACCAGCACGTGACGGGCGCGTCGGTCGGGGCCCAGCACCAGACCGGCCAACGGGTCTTGGACGTCCGCCAGATCGTCGCCCGGCCAGACGGCCAGGTCGGCCCGCTGACCCGGCGCCAGCCGTCCGACATCGTCGAGTCCCAGGCACCGGGCACCGCCGCTGGTGGCGATCTCGAGAACATCCGCGGGCATCAGGGCATCGGGTCGCATCTCGCGGAGGCGGGCCGTGTAGAGGGCCTGGCGGATCTCGGGGAACAGGCCACCCACCTCGTTGGAGGCCACGCCGTCGACGCCCAGGCCCACCGGACACCCGGCCGCCCGCAGGTCAGTCACCCGGCACATGCCGGCCGCGATCCGGGCGTTCGACGAAGGGCAGTGGGCGATTCCCGTGCCTGCCCGTCCCAACATGGCTATTTCGTCGTCGTCGATGTGGATGCCGTGCGCCAGCCACACGTCGTCGCCTACCCAACCCCAGTCCTCGAGCATCTCCACGGGCCGCCGGCCGAACCGTTCGAGGCAGTGGGCCTGCTCCTCGACCGTCTCGCAGAGGTGGGTGTGGAGGCGCAGGCCGTGGCGTCGGGCCAGGTCAGCCGACTCGACCATCAACTCCGGGGTGACCGAGAACGGGCTGCACGGGGCGACCACCACGTGGACCATCTCGCCGTCGTGGTGTCGGGCGATCACCGACTCGGTGGACGCCAGGATGGCGTCACGGTCCTCGACCACGTGGTCGGGTGGCAGGCCGCCCCGGCTCTCGCCCAGGTCCATCGAGCCGCGGGAAAGGTGGAGCCTGAGCCCGACCGTCCCGGCGGCGTCGACGATGGCGTCGAACACCTCGTCGTCGCCCCTCGGCACGAGGTAGTGGTGGTCTGACGCCGTTGTGCACCCGGTGGCCGCCAGCTCTCCCAGGCCGACCATGGCGGCGGCCCGCACGTCGTCTACCGACAACCGACCCCACACCGGGTACAGGTGCACCAGCCAGTCGAAGAGGTTGCACCCGTCGGCCCTGCCGCGGGTCATCCACTGGTACAGGTGGTGGTGGGTGTTGACCAGGCCGGCGGTGACGATGTCCCCGTCACACCGCAGTACATGGTCGCCCGGCTGGGCCTCCACCGGTCCGACGGCCGAGATCCGGCCGTCCTCGACGGCGATGTCGCCCGGGTGGCGGGCGCCGCGGATCACCAGGCGGGACATGGCGACGAGTCTGTCAGGGCGTCCAGCCGGCGAACGTGTCGACCATGAGCCGCACATCGGGTCCCAGTTGGTACAGGATCGGGCAGGTACAGCCGTCGGCCATGTACTGGGCCACCTTCTCCCGGCACTCGTCGGGCGTTCCGGCGGCGCAGATCATCTGCACGATGTCGTCGGGCACCAGTTTCGAGGCCGCCTCCACCTGTTCGTGGGTCGCAGGCCATGTCAGCACCCGGCCGATCTCATCGAGCAGCGACTCGGGCACCCCGGACGCCTTCATGATGTGCGGCTGCTGGCCCAGGTACTGCGTGACCATGAGGCGTGCGCCGTCCAGCGCCTCCTGGCGGGTGTCGGCTACCGAGCACACCACCAGTTGTGGCCGGTCCAGGTCGTCCACCGAGCGGCCTGCCCTGGCTGCGCCGATCTCGAGGTGCTCCATGGCCCTGCGGTTGTACTCGGGCGAGACCAGGTAGTTGAGCACCACCCCGTCGGCGATCTCGCCCGTGAGCTCCATCATTTTCATGCCCGTGGCGCCGATGTAGATGGGCACGTCCTTGGGCCGGCGCTCCTGGTATACGTAATCCAACTCGACCCCGTCGAGGTGGACGTGCTCGCCGTCGAAGGTGACTGTCTCGTCTGCCAGCAGGGCCCGGACGGTGGTGACGACCTCGCGCATCATGGCCAATGGCCGCCGCCTGTCGATGCCGACCTTGGCGGCCAGCGGATCCCACCAGGCACCGATGCCCAGGATTATCCGCCCGGGAGCCAGGTCGTCGAGGGTCGAGAAGGTGGATGCCAGGCGCGCCGGGTTGCGGGTCCAGCAGTCGACCACCCCGGACCCGATCCTGATTGTGTCGGTGCACGCGGCGAAGGCCGCCATCGGTACGACCGCGTCGCGCACGAGCCTCGAGTCGGCCTGCCAGACGGCCTCGAAGCCGGCGGCCTCGGCGTAGCGCGCATATTCGATCGCCTCGCCGATCGGGTGGGCATCCTGCAGGTAGATCGCCAGTCGGGTCATGTGCGGGCCTCTCTTCTGGTTCTCAAAGTTCCTCCAGCCTGCGGTGCAGGCGGGTCGCCTCCTCGGCAGCCATCGCCCGGACCTCGGCAGCGTCGACCCGTGTCGGGGCGCCGTCGCTCCAGACCACCTCTTCGTCGACCATCACCTCCACCGGTCCGACGCCTGGCGAGAACGCCAGGTGCCACGGGTCCATGGGGTCGTGGTTCCAGGTCACCCGGTCATTGAGCGCCTCGGGAAAGAGGTCCCAGCCGGCTGCCAGCCAGCCCCAGGCCGTCTCGGGCGAGGCAGTCACGTCCTCCTCGCGGTGGCGCACGTAGGCCACCCGGAACTCGTCCAGCATGTCGGCGCCTATCCCGTCGGATCCCAGCACCACGGGGTTGGCGAACCGTGTCGGTCTTGCGTAGCCCACGGCGTTGTTCATGTTCGAGCGGGGGTTGTGCACGATGGTCCCCGCCAGCTCGTGGTCGTCGGGCAGGTGCACGCCGTGCACGACCAGCCAGTCGTCCGTGGC
>DQOF01000085.1 GCA_015658775.1 Acidimicrobiia bacterium
CGGCACGAAGATTCTCGTCCTCGTGGTGGCTGCCGTCTCCATGGGCGTCCTGTGGTACCTGGTCGAACGGACCAAGACCGGAAAGGCCATGCGGGCGGTGGCCGAGGACAAGGAGATAGCGGCCCTCATGGGCATCAACGTCAACCGCATCATCGTGACCACGTTCGCGGTTGGCGGGGCGATGGCCGGCGTGGCCGGCATCCTGTGGGGTCTTCTCTTCCGGAGCGTCACCCACATGACGGGCTTCCTGCCGGGCATCAAGGCGTTCACGGCGGCGGTCGTGGGAGGTATCGGGAACCTGGGCGGAGCGATGGTCGGTGGGATCTCGCTCGGGTCGGCCGAGTCGCTCGCACCGCTGATGATCCTCGAGCCACTCGGTGTTCCCGGTGTGTCGCAGTTGAAGGACGCCGTCGCCTTCACCGTGCTGGTGCTTGTGCTCCTGTTCAAGCCCGCAGGTCTGTTCGGTGAGCGGCTCTCCGCCGAGGACCGGACATGAGCGCCACGATGACGTCTACGTCCGCAGCTACCTACAGGCCACGCGTGTCCGACCAGGACTGGCGTCGTATCGCCACATGGGGTGGCCTCTGCGCCCTTTTCCTAATTCTCGTGTCGCTGATCGGCATGCCCGTCGGCCTCGACCGGCGCATCCTCATCCATCCGGTGCTGAGCCTCGGATACCTGTCGCTGTTGTGGATTCCGCTGGTGCTCGGCTATGTGGTGTCCAAGCATGTGGTGCTGGAGGGCATGGCGGCCCCCGAGCCGGGTGCCCGTGACCTGGTCACCGGGCTGGTCACCGGCGCCATCGGCGGGGTCGGACTGGCAGTGCTGTTGCTGGGTATCGACAATTTCAACATCAGGGATCCGCTGGTCAACTGGAGTCCCCAGCTCCTCAGCCTGCTCACCTATGAACGGGGCCTCGGCTTCGGTGCCGTGGCCTGTATCGCCATCTGCGCGTTCCTGGGCCTGGTGGGCTCCTCGATCCACGTCGTGCCTGCGACGGTGCGGCGCGTGATGTCGTTCGCCGCCTACGGCCTTCTCCTCTTCTCGGTTCTCGAGAGCGCCATCTCAGACCTGTCGGAGGGGTTCCGCCTCGAATGGCTGACCGACATCATGTTCGCCAAGCGCGGGGGCCTCACCCTCATCTCGTCTGTCGTCCTGGCCCTGCTCCTGGGTGCGCTGTCGGTCGTGTTCGGCGGCAGGGTCAAGTCAGCCACGACCAGGTACCGGGAGTTGGAGGGCCTGGAACGGCAGCGTGCCTCGACGATCCTCTTCGTGGTGGTGGCGGCGCTCTGCATCGTCCTGCCTCTGTTCCTCGGCACCATCATGAACGAACTGTTGGCGAACGTCGGCCTGTTCCTGCTTCTGGCACTCGGGCTGAACATCGTGGTCGGGTTGGCCGGCATCCTGGACCTCGGCTACGTGGCCTTCTTCGCCGTGGGTGGATACACCACGGCGGTGCTGACCTCGGCCGACTCACCGTTCTTCGCCCCCGAACTCCACTTCGGCATCACCCTGGTGATCGTCGTGGTGATCGCCGGGATCACCGGCCTGGTGATCGGTGCTCCGGTCATCAGGATGCGCGGCGACTACCTGGCTATCGTCACCCTCGGATTCGGTGAGATCATCCGGCTGCTGTTCATGTCCGACTGGCTGAAGCCCTATTTCGGCGGCGCACAGGGGATCACCAACGTGCCCGGCGTCGACCTGGGCTTCGCCACGATCAAGGGCACCGACCCCAGGTCGGTGTTCTACCTGGTGCTGGTGTTCTGCGCCCTGGCCATCTACATCTCGTGGCGCCTGCAGGTCTCCCGCCTGGGACGGGCCTGGATGGCCATCCGCGAGGACGAGCAGGTCGCCGAGGCCATGGGCATCAACACCGTCAACACCAAGTTGCTGGCCTTCGTGGTCGGCGCCATCCTGGCCTCGTTCAGCGGGGCGATCCTGGTCGCCAAGGTCGGTTCGGTGTTCCCGAACAGCTTCATGATCCTGGTGTCGATCATCATCCTCGTCGTGGTGATCGTGGGTGGCATGGGCAACATCCTGGGTGTGATCGTCGGCTCGTTCGTGCTGATCGGCGTGCTCGGTGGTCCGAGGCAGCCGGGTCTGCTTCAGGAGTTCCAGACCTTCAAGTTGTTGATATACGGCGCGCTGCTCGTCTTCATGATGCTGAAGCGGCCCGAGGGACTCGTCCCGAGCGCCAGGCGCAGCCAGGAGCTCCACCAGGAGGAGTTCCTCCAGGACGTCTGGTTGAAGGGCGAGGACCACGAGGCCGAGGAGGCTTCCGAGCATGCGGCCGAGACCGGGCCCGGGGGAGACGAGCCCCCGACATGAGCCATCTCCTGGAGATCCGCAACCTGAAGATCACCTTCGGTGGTCTCGACGCCCTGTCCGGCCTCGACTTCCACGTCGACGAGGGCGAGATCGTCAGCGTCATAGGCCCCAACGGTGCCGGCAAGACCACCTTCTTCAACGCCATAACCGGCATGGTGGAGCCGGCCGATGGCGACATCATCTTCGAGGGCGATTCGATCCGGGGCCTGGAACCGCACCAGGTGACAGGCCTCGGCATCGCACGCACGTTCCAGAACGTGCGGTTGTTCCCGAACATGACCGTCCTCGAGAACATCATGGTCGCCCAGCACTGTCGGACGTCCCAACTGGTGTTCGGAGCGCTGCTCCAGACCCGGGCGTTCAAGAGGGAGGAAGAGGAGATCCGTGCGCGGGCCGAGAACGTCCTCGGGTTCTTCGGATCCCGTCTGATCGGATACCGCCTCGAGCAGCCGGCCTTCGTCCTGTCCTATGCCAACCGGAGGCGACTGGAGATCGCCCGCGCCATGGCCACCCAGCCGCGCCTGCTGCTCCTGGACGAACCGGTCGCAGGCATGAATCCGATGGAGACGGCCGAGTTGACCCAGCTCATCGGCAAGCTCCGCACGGAGTGGGGCTTCACGATCGTCATGATCGAGCACGACATGAGGGTGGTCAGGGATGTCTCCGACCGGGTCGTCGTGCTGGACCACGGCATCCCGATCGCCCATGGCTCCTACGACGAGGTGTCCACCAATCCCGACGTGATCGAGGCCTACCTGGGCCGGCCTGCGGAGCGCCACGCGTGAACACCGCAGCAGGTACCGCGGAGACCTCCCAGGTCGGTGGCGATCCGGTCGCGATCCTGGAGTTACGCCGTGTCAACACCCACTACGGCGCCGTCCACATCCTGAAGGACTTGGACCTGGCGATCTACCCCGGCGAACTGGTCTGCCTGCTGGGTGGCAACGCCAGTGGCAAGACGACCACGCTCAAGACCCTTCTCGGCATGGTCACGCCGACCTCCGGTGAGGTCGTGCTGCACGGGGAGGTGGTGAACCACCGGTCCATCAGCTACAGGGTCGAGAACGGGGTGACCATGGTTCCCGAGAACCGTCGCCTCTTCAAGCGGCTGTCGGTGAAGGAGAACCTGATTCTGGGTGCCTACCTGCGGACCGACAAGGACGGGATCGACGCCGACCTGCAGCACGTGTTCGAGTTGTTCCCGCGGGTCGAGGAGCGTCTCGGCCAGAAGGCCGGAACGCTCTCGGGCGGCGAGCAGCAGATGGTCGCCATCGGTCGGGCGTTGATGTCCAAGCCCAAGGTGCTGCTGATGGACGAGCCGTCGATGGGCCTCGCCCCCGCCCTGGTCCAGCAGAACTTCGAGTTGATCGAGCAGATCAACGACGATGGCATGGCGATCTTCATAGTCGAGCAGAACGCCAATATGGCCCTGTCGATCGCCGACCGGGGTTGGGTGTTGCAGACCGGGATGGTGGTGCTCGACGACTCCGCCGAGGCCCTTCTGGCCAACCCGGAGATGAGAGCCGCCTACCTGGGCGAAGCCTGATCCCGGGGAACCCGGTGGGCTCGACCGGTTGCCGGTCAGATGATCGCCTGCTCCGGGAACGGCTCGCCTGCCACGATGCGCCCGTAGCCGAGTTGGGTGAGGTCGAGGGTGCGGTACGCGCCGTAGGTGATGAGCTCGCTCACGCCGCGGCCCACCCCGGGTGACTGCTGCAGGCCGTGGCCGCTGAAGCCGTTGGCGAAGAAGAAGTTGGGCACCTGCTCAGCCGGGCCGATGACGGCGTTGGTGTCGAGGGTGTTGTAGGCGTAGTGGCCTGCCCACGTCTGGGTGACGCGGATCCGTTCGAACTGGGGGATGCGGCTGGCGAGCGTCGGCCACACCCGCTCCTCCCAGTCGTCGTGGCGCACCCTGAAGTCGTCGGGGTCGACCTCGGTGTCGGGGTCGGGCGGAATGCCGGCCAGGTAGTGCGGCGGTTCGGTGCGCACATGCAGCCCGGTCGGGTCGATCGTGAGGGGGAGCGGTGCCCCCTCCAATCGTTCACGGCAGGCGAACTGGAACACCGACCGGATACGCGGCTCGACGGGAAGGGGTAGGCCGGCCATCTCGCTAATCCAGCGTCCACGCGGGCCGGCGCAGTTGACGACCCGGCCGCAGCCGATCACGCGGCCGGAGGCCAGTTCGACATGGGTGACCAGGTTGCGTGAGTTGTTCAGCGTCAGCCCCACCACCCGGTCCTCCACGTACTCCACGCCGTTGTGGCGGGCACGTCGCCGAAAGCCCTGCATCAGGCTGTAGGCGTCGAGGGTTCCCTCGTGGCGCAGCCCGAGGCTGCCGCCGGCAAGGTCGTCGACGCGCATGTAGCCGAAGCGGTCCGAGATCTCAGCGGGTGTGAGCAGGGCGACCTCTGCACCACAGGCTTTCTGGACCTCGTGGTTCATTAGCAGCGTCGGCATGCCCGCTTCTGTGGCGAGGAACAGGTATCCGGTCTCCCTGAAGCCCAGGTCGGGTGATTCGCCGTCGACCTGCACATGGTCGTGGAAGTCGGCGAAGAACTCGGTGGCGAAGCGTGAGAGCGAGATGTTCACAGGAGTGGAGAACTGGTGGCGGATGCTCGCCTCGGAAAGCGTGGTCGAGGACCGTTCATAGGTGGGATCCGGCTCCACGACGAGGACGGAGCCGTCGTAGTCGGGGTTCTGGGAGAGCCAGTAGGCCACAGAGCTCCCCATGACCGCCCCGCCGATCACGACCGTGTCGTGGTGGTCGGGTGACCGGGTGCTCAACTCACGTACCCCTGTTCCAGGTCCCGTTCGACTGCGACCGGATCACGCTCGGCAGGATCGCCGAAGCCTCCGCCGCCGGGTAGTTCCAGGATCAGGTGCCGGCCCTCGGGCACCAGTTGCCTGCCCTTGGCGTCGAACGGCGTGCCGTCGTCCAGCCGCACGCCGCCGGCCGTTCCGTCGGCCCCGCCGTGACGCCCGCGGGCCGGGTTGGCGACCCTGTCGAACATGCAGCTGAAGTTGAACTCGTAGCCCTCGGTCGGGCTGAGCTCGATCACCTGGCCCAGGCCGCCACGCAGCCGACCGGCGCCGCCTGAATCGGGCCGGAGTTCCTTGCGCCAGATCACGATGGGGCCGACCTGTTCCGTGGCCTCGGTGGACATCGTGCGGACCCCGCTGGGGAACGCCGTGGCGTTCAGGCCGTCGAGGGCTGGTCGTGCCCCGGTGCCACCGCTGTTGAACATGAGGATCTCATGGTGTGGCAGTCCCGCAGCGGGGTCGGTGGGCCGGGCGCTGACGTGGAAGTTCCAGAGCGCGCCTGCGCCTTCTGCGGGGACGATCCCGGGTAGCGCCTCGGCTATGGCACCGAGGCAGAGGTCGGTCACGAAGTGGCCGATCACGTGGCGGACAGACACCGGGTCGGGGTGACGGGCGTTGAGGATGCATCCCTCGGGGGCGCTCACCGTGAAGGGTGCGAGGGATGCGTGGTTGCTGGGCATCTCGGGCGCCAGGGCCACCAGCAGGGCGTAGGTCATGTAGGCGTGTGCGTAGCCGAGCGGCACGTTCACGCCGTGGCCGCAGGTGGGTGAGGTGCCGGTGAAGTCCGCGTGTGCACCGCTCCCGGTGACCGTGAGCGTCACGGCCAGGGTGATGGTGTCGTTGTAGCCGTCGACCCGCATCTCGTTGGTGTACGTGCCGCACGGCAACGCCCTCAGCCGCTCGAGGGTGGCTCTACGGGTGCGGTCGAACACGAACGTCGCCACCTCCTCCAGGTCGTCCAGGTCGAACTCGTCGAGGGTCGAGAGGAGTCGTCTCATCCCGGTCTCGTTGCAGGCGGCGAGGGAGTGCAGGTCGCCGACCACTTGGCCGGACTCGCGCACGTTGTGGTGGACGATGTTGATCAGGTCCCGGTTCAGGACACCCCGCTCGATGAACTTCATGATCGGTACGAACAGGCCCTCCTCGTACACCTCGCCGGCATCGGGGCCGAAGCCGCGGCCGCCCACGTCGACCACGTGCGCCGTGCATGCGAAGTAGCCGATGAGGATGCCCTTCCTGAACACTGGCGTCACGACGGTGAAGTCGTGGAGGTGGCCCGTGCCCTTCCACGGGTCGTTGGTGATGTACGCGTCGCCCTCGTAGATGCGGTGCGGGCCTATGTCCTCGATGAAGTTGCCGACTGCGGCTGCCATGGTGTTTACGTGGCCGGGAGTGCCGGTGATGGCCTGGGCGATCATGCGGCCCTGCACGTCGAAGACACCGGCCGACAGGTCGCCGGCTTCGCGGACGCTTGTGCTGAACGCCGTGCGGACGAGGGTGAGGGCCTGTTCCTCGACGATGGAGATGAGGCGGTTCCAGATCACCTGGTGGCGGAGGTCGTTCATCCTCCGGCCTCCCCGGCACCTGCCGACAGGTCGGTGGCCAGGCGGGTGACCAGGAGGCAGCCGTCGGACTGCATGACGGCCTGGTGGGACGAGGTCAGCCATGTCGTGGTCTGGGGTTCGACTATCGCCGCCGGTCCGGCGACCCGGTCGCCGGCTTCGAGGGAGTCACGTTGGACGACGGCGGCTTCGACGGTGGTGCCGGTGGTCGTGTCGTGGATGTGTCGGGTCCGGCTGCGGTCTGCGTCCCTCGTCGCCTCGACCCGGGCGACCAGTTGGACGGCGGGCCGTGGGGTCGACACCCGTACAGCCCAGTTGACGGCTTCTATGGCCAGCCCCTCGATGGCCCGCCCGAAGAACTCCTCGTACGCCTTGCTGAACCGGTTGGCGAGCAGCTCGTGGCCCACGTTGTCGAACGGCGCGTCGTCGAGTCGGACCGGGATCTCCCAGCCCTGTCCCGCATAGCGCATGAAGGCCCATCGCTCGACGATCGGGCGGGCCTCCGTGTCGTCAGCCTGCCCGCCAGCCTGCTCGCCTGCATGGTTGGTGGGCCTCCGACCCGCAAGTGCTTCCAGCACGAACGAGTACGCCTCGTCTGCGAGTTCGGCCAGGATTCGGTTGGCCTGGTGGTGGTCGAAGTCGTGCATGACCGAGTAGTGGCTGCGGAGGGCCTCGTATGCGAACGGTGTCCGCAGGAACCCGATTGCCGAGCCGACGCCGGCGCCGGGCGGTACGAGCAGCTCGTCGATGTGGAGCTTGTCGCAGAGGCGGCTGGCGTGGAGTGGCGCACCGCCGCCGAAGGCGATCATCGTGAAGCGTGACACGTCCATGCCGTTCTCGACGGCGTGGACCCTCGCCGCGTTGGCCATGTTCTCGTCGACAACCTCGGTGACCCCGATGGCCGCGGCCTCGGCGTTGATGCCGAGCATGGCTCCGACACCGTCTGCCAGGGCCGTGACCGCAGCATCGTCCGAGAGCTCGATGCCGGTGGCTCCGAACGTGTCGGCGGAGAGGCGGCCCAGAACGAGGTTGGCGTCGGTGACGGTCGGGGCGGTGCCGCCCAACTGGTAGGCGGCCGGCCCCGGCTCGGATCCGGCGCTCTGGGGCCCGACCCGGATCTGGTCCAGGACGTCGACCGTGGCGATGGAGCCGCCACCGGCGCCGATCTCGATCATCTCGATCACGGGTATGGAGATGGGCATTCCGCTGCCCTTGGTGAAACGGTGTGTGCGGGCCACTTCGAAGGTCTTGGCGGTTCGGGGGGTGTGGTCCGAGATGAGGCAGATTTTGGCGGTGGTGCCGCCCATGTCGTACGAGAGCACGGCGTCGAGGTCGTGTCGGGCGGCGATGTCGGCGGCGAAGATGGCGCCGCCGGCCGGGCCCGACTCGACCAGTCGCACCGGGAACCGGGCGGCGCTGTCGACGCTCATGAGGCCTCCCCCGGAGTGGATCAGGAAGACGGGGCAGGTGGCGCCGGCATCGTGGAGTCGCTGTTCCAGGTGGCGCAGGTAGGAGGCCATCAGGGGCTGGATGTACGCGTTGGCGCACACCGTGTTGAAGCGCTCGAACTCCCGTATCTGGGGCGAGACCTCCGAGGAGATCGAGATTGACACGTCGGGCATGCGCTGGCGCAGGATCCGGCGGAACTGACGCTCGTGGTCGCCGTTGCGGTAGGCGTGGATGAAGCCGATGGCGATCGCCTCGTAGGCCTGGTCCGCCAGGTGGTCCGCCAGGGCGCCGGCCTCGTCCTCGTCGAAGGAACGCAACACCGATCCGTCGGCGGCAAGCCGCTCGGCGAGGACGTGGCGGTGCCTGCGCTCGATGAGGGGCGTGGGCAGGACCAGATTCAGGTCGTACTGCTCGAAGCGGCTCTCGGTGCGCATCTCGATCGTGTCGCGGAACCCGGCGGTGGTGACGAACGCCGTGTGGGCTCCCGTGCGGGCGATGATGGCGTTGGCGGCGACCGTAGTTCCGTGGATGAAGGTGTCGAGGTCGGCCAGGTCGGTGCCCGACTCGGAGACCACCTCGGCGACGCCGTCCAGGATTCCCTGCTCGGGCGCGTCGTAGGTGGTGAGGACCTTCGTCGAGAACATCCGGCCGCCGACCTCGACGACGACGTCGGTGAAGGTCCCGCCCACATCGGCGCCTATGCGCATGCCGCCAGTCATCGGAAGGGTGCCCTAGTCGGCGAGGTCGGCGAGCTTCGGGAAGTTGCTCGGGGGCATTATGTCCACGGTGGCCGACCGCTGCTGGGCGAGCATCCCGCCGTCGACCCTGATCACGTCGCCCGTGATGTAGCGGGCTGCGTCCGAGGCCAAGAACAGGGCGGGACCCGCCATGTCGTCCGGGTCGCCGGGCCGGCCAAGGGGGATGTTCTCGCCGCGCAGCCGACGAGCCTCCTCGTCCATGCCCTCGGTGTCGATCGAACCCGGTACCAGGGCGCACACCCGGATGCCGTAGGGGCCGAGGTCTAGTGCCATGGCTCTTGTGAGGGCCTCGATGCCGCCCTTGGACGCGTCGTAGGCGGTGAACGCCCGATGGGCCCGTGTCGCGCCTCCAGACGACATGTTGATGATCACGCCGGCACCCTGGTCGACCATGATCCGTGCGGCCCGGTGTGAGCACAGGAAGTGGCCGGTCAGGTTGACGTCGATGATGCGCCGCCACCACGCCTCGTCCGCTTCGAGGAAGTGGAGCATGGGGCTGACGATGCCCGCGTTGTTGACTAGCACGTCGACGGTGCCGAAGGCCTCTATCGCCGTGTCGAAGATGGTCGCCACCTGGGCGCTGTCGGAGACGTCGGCGGTGACGCCCACTGCCGTTCCTCCAGAGGCCGTGATGGCTGCCACCACGGCGTCGACTGCGTCGGCCCTGATGTCGTTGACGACGACGTGGGCGCCGGCGGCTGCGAACTTCTCGGCGATCGCCCGGCCGATGCCCTTGCCGGCACCCGTCACCACGACTACCTGTCCCACGTGTCCTGTGCTCATGGGCGACCATCCTGTCCGATGTCCTCGAAGAACGCACGTACGGAGTCGATGAGCATCTCCGCGTGCCCGGGCCCGACGTCGAGGTGGGTGACGATCCTCATGGTCGGTTGCCATGCGCAGACCAGGATGCCGTCGGCCAGCAGATGCGCTGCGAGCGCCTCGCTGTGCTCGGCGGGTGGCGTCAGCCACACCATGTTGGTCGCCTGGGTCACGCCGAGCCCGTCGATCTGTCGGAACCCCTCGGCGATGAGGCGGGCGTGCTCGTGGTCGGTGGACAGGCGGTCAACGTGGTGGTCGAGGCCGTAGAGGGCGGCCGCTGCGGTGTGGCCCACCTGCCGCATGCCGCCCCCCAGCATCTTCCGCAGGCGGAAGGCCCGTCCGATCGTCTGGGCGTCGCCGACCAGCACAGCTCCGATGGGTGCACCCAGCCCCTTCGACAGGCAGATCGAGGCGGTGTCGACGCCGTCCAGTAGCGCGGCGATGGGCACGTCCAGGGCGACGGCGGCGTTGAACAGGCGGGCGCCGTCGAGGTGGACGGCCAGGCCCAGCTCCCTGGCCGTCGAGGCCAGGTCGTCGATCAGGTCGACCGGTTGGGCGGAGCCGTTGACGGTGTTCTCGAGGCAGAGCAGGCGGGTGACGGGGTGGTGCTGGTCCTCCTCCTTGACCGCGGAACGCACCGCTTCCGGGGTGATGGAGCCGTTCTCGTCGACGTCGATCGGCCAGGGTGCGGCGCCACCGAGGGCCGAGGTGCCGGACGCCTCGTTCAGGAGTATGTGGTAGTTGCGCCCGATCAGGTACTCGTCTCCCCGCCGGCAGTGGCTCAGGACAGCCGCCAGGTTGCCCTGGGTGGCCGTGGGAAAGTAGAGGGCGGCCTCCTTGCCCGCCATATCGGCCAATCTGTCCTGCAGTTCGTTGACGGTCGGATCCTCGCCGTAGACGTCGTCGCCGACCTCGGCCGCGGCCATGGCCTCGCGCATCGCCGGGGTGGCCCTGGTGACGGTGTCACTCCGGAAGTCGGCCCTCGTATCGGCGATCATCTCTACTCCGGGGTCGGCTGGTCGGGGATGCTGTGCGACGATACCGCCATGCGGATTCACCGGGGAGAATCGGGGAAGGTCCAGACGGGGGCCGCGGAAGGGACCGGGGAACAGTCCGGGTCGACGCCGCTCCTGCCTAACGGGGTGCTGGCTCCGATGCTGACCCCCTTCGCTGACGACCTCACCGTGTCGGCCGACCGGTTCGTGGCCCATGCCCATTGGCTCCTCGGGTCCGGATGCGTGGGCCTGGTTCCGTTCGGGACGACCGGTGAGGCGCTGTCTGTCTCTACCGGTGAGCGGGAGGCGGCGCTGGAGGCCCTCGTGGCGGGCGGCATCGACCCCGGGGTCCTCCTGCCCGGGACGGGGGTCAGCAACCTGCCCGGAGCGGTGCACCTGACCCGCCACGCGGTGCGGCTGGGCTGTCGTGCGGTGATGGTGCTGCCACCCTGCTACTACAAGGACCCCGCTCCGGAGGGGTTGTTCCGCCACTACGCGGAACTGGTCGAGCGGGTCGCCGACGACCGGCTCCGGATCGTCCTGTACCACATCCCGCAGGTCTCCGGCGTGGGCCTGCCGATCGACCTCGTGGCCCGCCTGCGCCTGGAGTTCCCCGACACCGTCGTCGGCATCAAGGACTCGTCCGGAGACTGGTCGAACACGCAGAGGCTGTTCGGGATCGATGGGCTGACCGTGTATCCGGGGGCCGAGTTGCAGCTCATCGACGCCCTGGACCTTGGCGGGCCGGGCTGCATCACCGCCACGGCCAACGTCAACGCCGGCCCGGTCGCCGAGGTGATACGGCTCCACACCGCCGGCGACCGCGAGGCTGCCGTCTCCGCACACGAGGGCGTCGTCGCATACCGGCTGCTGCTCCAGGACTACGCGGCCATCCCGTCCCTGAAGCGGCTCCTGGCGCAGTGGCATGACGATCCGGTGTGGGCGAACGTGCGGCCGCCGTTCCTCCCGATGGACGAGGGAGACGGCCGGTCGCTGTCGGAGCTGCTGGCGGCGTCCTGAGAGGGCCGGGCAGGCTCCGGTTCGGCCTGCGCCTGGTCGGGATGCACAGAATATGCCCACGAGAACATGTCCACCTACCGGCGGTACGAGGAGAGTTATGACCGAGATCAGTGGTGACACGGCTGGTGGATTCGAGGCCGTAGCCGAAGCGTTCGAGCACAACTTCGACGAGCACGACGAGGTGGGGGCGGCATGTTGCGTATACGTGGGAGGTGAGCCCGTGGTCGACCTCTGGGGCGGCACGGCCGACAAGGTGTCGGGGCGGCCGTGGGAGAGGGACACCCTCCAACTGCACTTCTCAACCACCAAGGGCGTTGCGGCCATCTGCGCCGCCATGCTGTACCAGCGGGGCATGCTCGACTACGCGGCTCCGGTGGCGCTGTACTGGCCCGATTTCGCCGGTGGCGGCAAGGAGCAGGTCACCGTCGCACACTGCCTGAGCCACCAGGCCGGCCTGGCCGCCGTCGACGCTGACCTCACGCTCGACGACCTCTGCGCTGTCGAACCGGTTCTGAGGGCCCTCGAGGCTCAGGAGCCGCTCTGGGAGCCCGGCACGGCCAACGGCTACCACGCAATCACCTACGGGTGGATCGTCGGTGAGATCGTCCGCCGGATCGACGGACGGTCTCTCGGTCGGTTCCTGGCAGACGAGGTGGCGGGTCCGCTGGGCGCCGAGTCGTACATCGGCCTGCCGGAGTCGGAGGAGCCGAGGGTGACGACCCTGCTGAACGCACCACCACCGGCCACCCAGGAGGAACTCGAGCTAATGATGGCCGTCATGGGTCCGGGCACGATGGGCTACCGGGCTCTCACAATGGACGGCGCGATCCCCTTCGGCGCTCCTGAGAACCCGTTCAACAGCCTGCAGGTGCACGCCACCGAGATGCCGGCGGCGAACGGTATCAGCGAGGCGCGGGGCCTTGCCAGGATCTACGGCGCAACCGTCGGTGACGTCGACGGCATCCGGCTCATCGACGACGACACGGTTCGCACGGTCCGGGCCGAGCACTCACGCGGGCCCGACAGGACCCTGGTGGTCGAGGGAGCCTGGGGTATGGGTTTCATGCTCGACTTGGAGGTGAACCCGATGCTCACCGGGAAGTCGTTCGGGCATCCGGGAGCCGGCGGATCCCTGGCATTCGGCGACCTCGAGAACGGGGTCGGGTTCGCCTATGTGATGAACCAGATGGGCGGTGGCATAGCGGGGGACCCACGGGCCACCGGGCTCGTCGAGGCCGTCCGCTCCTGTCTCTGAGGCCTGCGGTCCCGACGATGGGTGTCCGGTCGTGACCGCCCGACGGACCGCGCTGCGCTCAGCGGGCTCGTCTTGGGGTTTACTGTGTGCATGAGAAACGACGCCAGCGAGGAACGGATGGGTCTGTTCCTCGACTACGAGAACCTGGCCATCGGCGCCAGGCAGAGCCTGGGGCTGAAGCGCTTCGACTTCGGGCCGATCGCCCGGGCCATGGCCGAGCGGGGCCGGGTCGTGTACAGACGTGCGTATGCGGACTGGTCGACCTTCGACGATGACCGCCGCGACCTCGTCCGTCACCAGGTCGAACTGATCGACATCCCCCAGCGCATGGGTACCAGTCGTAAGAACTCGGCCGACATCAAGATGGTGGTCGACGCCCTGTAGTTGGCCTTCGAGCGGTCCTTCGTCACGACCATCGTGATCTGCACCGGCGACAGCGATTTCA
>DQOF01000014.1 GCA_015658775.1 Acidimicrobiia bacterium
CCATCAACTTCCGCCTCAACGCCGAGGAAGTCCAGTTCATCGTGGACCACTCCGGAGCCGAGGTGCTGCTGATGGATCCCGAACTGGAGGCTGACCTGGGCGACGTGAGGGTGGAGCACCGCCTGATAGCCGGTGAGGAGTCCGACGCCCTCTTCGTGGAGGGCGTCGAGCCCCGCCCTTGGACCCCGGACGAGGGGGCCACGGCGACCATCAACTACACGAGCGGAACCACGGCACGCCCCAAGGGCGTCGAGATGACCCACCGGAACCTGTGGCTGAACGCCGCCGTGTTCGGCTGGCAGACCAGTGTCGACGACCGCGACGTCTACCTCCACACCCTGCCGATGTTCCACTGCAACGGTTGGGGAATGCCCTATGCGGTGACTGCCATGGGTGGCAGGCACATCGTGCTCCGCAAGGTCGACGGGGCCGAGATCCTGCGCCGTATCGAGCAGCACGGCGTGACACTGCTGTGCGGCGCCCCTGCGGTCATCTCGACGGTGCTCGACGCCGCGGTCGGTTGGGACGGCCCCATCCCGGGGTTCGGCACGATGCGCATCGTGGTGGCCGGAGCACCGCCCCCCACGCAGACCATCGAGCGGGTGGAGGCTGAACTGGGCTGGGAGTTCATCCAGATCTACGGCCTCACCGAGACCGCTCCCCTGCTCACCATGAACCGCAGCCGTGCTGAATGGGACGGTGACTCGCCTGCCGAGCGGGCGGTGAAACTCTCCAGAGCAGGCGCCCCGGCGCTCGGCGTAACCATGTCGACATCCCCAGACGGGGAGCTGCTGACACGGACCAACCACGCCCTCAAGAGCTACTGGGAGCAGCCCGAGGCCACGGCCGAGGCCATGGCCGACGGATGGTTCCACACCGGCGACGGCGCCGTCATAGGCGACGACAACTACGCCACCATCACCGACCGCAAGAAGGACGTCATCATCTCGGGCGGAGAGAACGTGTCCTCCATAGAGGTCGAGGACTGCCTGTTCTCCCACCCTGCGGTGGCCGAGGTGGCCGTGATCGGCGTACCCGATGAGAAGTGGGGCGAGACCATCAAGGCCCTCGTCGTGCTGAGGGGCGATGAGCCGGTCGACGAGCAGGGTCTGATCGACCACTGCCGCGCTCAGTTGGCCCACTTCAAGTGCCCGACATCGGTCGATTTCCGCGACGAGTTGGCCCGCACGGCGACCGGCAAACTCCAGAAGTTCAAGCTCCGCGCTCCCTACTGGGAGGGCATGGAGAAGCAGATCAACTAGCCCGAGACCCGACCCCTGCCTTGCCCTCCGGTTCGAACACCATCAGACTGCCGGCCATGCGCGTGTCGCAGCCGTCCAGGCCGCTCCGGCCTTCCTGGACCGGGCGGGAACCATCGCCATCGTCCTCAATCGTCTCGCCGAGGCTGCAGCAGGCGGCGCCGACCTCGTGGCATTCCCGGAGACGTTCGTCCCCGGCTACCCGGTCTGGGCCGACATCTCGAACACGTCGGCATGGGAGGACGCAGACCAGCAGGCCGCCTATTCGATCTACCTGGACCAAGCCGTCGACGTCGACGGTGCGGAGTTCACAGAGGTCGTCACCGCCGTTCGGGACCTCGGCGTCTTCGCCTACATCGGGGTTGTCGAGCGTTCGGCCTCACGCGGGTCCGTCTACTGCTCCCTGGTCGCCATCGACCCCTCCACGGGGGTGGTAGGCGTCCACCACAAGATCAAGCCGACGTTCGGTGAGCGCCTGTTGTGGGCCGACGGCGACGGTGCGGGCCTCCGCACGCACGAGTACCGCGGCGTGCGCCTCAGTGGCCTGAACTACTGGGAGAACTGGATGCCGCTGGCCCGGGCCGCCATGTACGCGGCAGGTACCGAGATCCATGTCGCGGTATGGCCCGGAGCCCCCCACCTGACGCGGGACATAACCCGCTTCGTGGCCCGTGAGGGACGGGTATTCGTGGTCAGCGTCGGTGGGTTGTACAGACAGGAGCACATACCCGAATCGTTCCCCCTCCGGGACCAACTGGCAGACGCCGGCCCCTGGTCCTACGACGGCGGCACTGCCATAGCCGGTCCGGACGGCAGGTGGATCGTGGAACCGGTGAGGCGTGAGGAGACGATCGTGTTGGCCGATCTGGACCCCGCAATGGTTCGGGCGCAGCGCCAGAACTTCGATCCGGCGGGCCACTACGCCCGACCCGACGTGCTGAAACTTGAGGTGACCCGGACACGCCCGGCCTGAGCGGCGACCACTACCCAGGCCTAGGCCCGTTCCTTCGGAGCGGGGCGGCCGACCGCGGCGAAGTAGCCGCCCATGGTGAGGGCCTCGACCGCCGGCTCGAGGAGATCGCCGAACCGGTTGACCGCCTCGTCGTTCATTCCATCCCAGACCACAGCATCGATCTCGTTCGTCCTGCGTTCGATCAGACCCCGCTTCGTCCGACCTTCTCCGGTGACGCCATTCTCGTCCAGCCACCCCCGCGACCTGAGGCGGTCGACCGCCTCGGACCAGTCGTCTGCGGACCATGCCCGGGTGGACCTGATCACCCCGGGCATGTGGAAGAGGTGTTCGCTGACGACCGTGCACTCACAGCCGTCGAGTGGTTCGGCGATCAGGAGGCCGATGTGCCCGTCGCCCCGCCATTCGCGCAGGATCGCGACCAGCTGCCAGAGGCGCAGGAGCCGGTTGCCGGCGAACACCGGGTCGTCGAGGACGGCTAGCACCGAGGCGTTGGCTGCCGCAAGTGGACGCCCGGCGTAGGAAAGGGCGGCTACGCAGGATTCGGCGACGTCGATCGCCTCGGCGACGTCGGCATCGGCCATGGCGCCGGCCACGGTCGAGTCGAGGATCCGCATGACCGCTCGCCACCTGGCTCGCTGCATCTCCTCGGGCGACACGATCTCCCAGACGCCGTCGATTGCGGACCGGACGAGGTCGGGGCTGAAGTTGTAGAACGTCGCGGTCACGACCTCGGCTGACACCGGTCCGAGTGGGGCTGAGCGCGAGGCGAAGTATCCGCTCGGCCCCCTGACACCCACTGATGCGTACTCCTCCACCGCCTCGGACGCGAAGTAGACGAAGGCGTGGAACATCGTGGTGATGTCGTGAACGCGTGCAACGGTCGTCAGCGACAACTCAGTCCTAGCAGCGGCGTCGGTCATGGTCCGACGGTAACCGGGGCAACCCTCGTGGTGTCGGAGGGGGGACTTGAACTTTCTCATCGCCCATCCCGGCTGATCCTTCCAGGTCCCGCCTCATCCCATTCGCGGAGGTCAGACGGCACATGTCGGGACTGGTGCTCGTTAGTGAGACAGCCTGCAACAGGCTGTTTTCATACCGTTGGTGACAAAACTGTGACATGGGATTGGCCTGCGGGTCAGCATGGGACCGCTTCGGCGCAGCGCTCCACACGACGATTCTGAGCGCCTCGACCCCCTCGGTGGACTAGACGTCAGGCTGCTGGGCCCGGTGGCTGGTCTAGGCGGTGTGGGCGGGTCGTAACGCGTCGTTTTGGTCGCCGGTGAGTGTGCCGTCACCGTCAAGCGCGGCC